>CACYHJ010000005.1 GCA_902774165.1 Oscillospiraceae bacterium | reverse complement strand
AGAACGCGGACGGCAGCGCCTACGACCCGACCGCCGGCGTGATCGCCGATATGACGGTCACCGCGCAGTATGAAGAGGTCGGCCACGTGTTTACCGAGTGGTTTGACAAGGGCGATCTCAAGTCCCACTATCGCGTCTGCGTCGATTGCGGATACGTCGAAACTGTGGCGCACGTCTGGGACGAGGGCGTGGTCAGCATTGCGCCGACCTGCTATACTACCGGGGTTATGGTCTATACCTGCGCCGTCTGCGGCGCGCAGGGCGCGAAGCCCATCGACGCGCTCGGCCATGACTGGACCGATTGGGAGCCCGTTCCCGGCGACGAGCCGGACTGCACCCACGGCGGCAGCGAGCACCGGTTCTGCGCCAGATGCGGCGTCGAGGACACGAAGCAGGTCATGCAGAATTTCCACCGGCTCAAGAACGATGCTCTCGGCGAGGGGTACTGCGAGGTTTGCGGCGAGTTTGTCTGCAAGTCCTGCGACCACTTCCACGTGCTGGAAACGCTTCCCGGCATCGGCGTGCTTTACAAGGTGATCCATTTCTTCATCCATACCTTCCGTCAGATCCGGTATAACACCTGAGAAGGCGGACTGAACTCAAAAGAAACAAATCGGCCGGAAGAAGCTTTACATTCCTTCTTCCGGCTTTGTTTATTTTATCCCGCAATAAACAGGGAAAACCGCGGGCTTATTCCACCGTAACGGATTTCGCCAGGTTCCGCGGTTTGTCGACGTCGCAGCCTCGCAGCAGGGCGGTGTGGTAGGCGAAGAGCTGGAAGAAGACCGCGGCGCAGAGATGGAACAGCTCCTCCGCCGGGCAGTCCACCGTGAAGACCGCGTCGGCGGTCTCCCGTTCCTCCGGGACGGCGCGGTCGGTGACGATCAGCACCTTTGCGCTGCGCGCCTTGACCTCCGCGGCGTTGTTGATCGTTTTCGCGCGGATCGTTTCGCCGGAGATCACCGCGATCACGGGGACGTCTTTCTCGATCAGCGCAATAGTGCCGTGCTTCAGCTCTCCCGCAGCGTACGCCTCGCAGTGGATATAGGAGATCTCTTTCAGCTTCAGGGAGCTTTCCTCCGCAAGGAAGAAGTCCGGTCCTCTGCCCAGGAAGAAACAGCTCGGCGCGGTGCAGAACCGGTGGCTGAGCTCCCGGATCCGCGCACTCTCCGTAAGCACCTTCCTGACCGCTGCCGGAACGCCGTCGGTCAGTTCTCCCGTTTTCCGCGCCGCGTCGGCGGCGCTCACGCGCCCGGTTTTCATGCCCAGTGCAAGGGCGAGCAGAAACAGCAGCGCGCCCTGAGCGTTGTAGGCCTTCGTGCTGGCGACCGCGGTTTCGACGCCGGCGCGGGTGTAAAGCACGTCGGCGGCTTCCCGCGCGATCGTGGAATTCGGCGTGTTGACAAGCGCGACGGTGTAAAGGCCCTGCGCATTGATCATGCGCATCGACGCGGCGGTATCCGCCGTCTCGCCGGATTGGCTGATGAACACAAAGCAGTCGTTTTTGCCGTAAAGCGGCGGGAAATACCGGAACTCCGAGGCGGTTTCACAGCTGACGGGGATCCCGGCAAGGCGTTCGATATAGCCCTTGCCCAGTTTTCCGGCGTTCAGCGCGGTGCCGCAGGCGACAATGTAGATCCTGCCCGCAGCGGAAAGCCTTTGCAGCAGCCCGTCGTCAAAGGAGGGGAGCCCTTCCAGCACATGATCGCGGCAGGTGTTCCGGATCGCTTCGGGGATATCAAAAATCTCCTTGAGCATATAGTGGGGGAAATCGCCCTTCCCGTCGTCCCGGTTTGATTCCGTCACCGTGACCGGCGCCGGTGCGCGCTGTTCTCCCTGCGGACCGAAATAACGGATCCCTCGGGCGGTCAGCTCCGCGACGACGCCCTCCTCCGGGAGAAAATAAGTATCGGTCAGGTGCTTCACCGCGATATAATCCGAGGCGAAGTAGTTCCCGTCCGGGGTTTCGGCGGCGATCAGCGGGCTGTCCCTGCGAAAGCCGTAAACGGTATTTGTACGGTCCTCAAACAGCGCCGTCACCGCATAAGAGCCCTTCAGACGTTCCATGACCTTCTGAAGCGCGGCGACGGGATCGGCGTTTTCGCGGTAGTAACCGTCCGCCAGCGCCGCGATCACCTCGCTGTCTGTCTGCGAGCGGAAAACCGTCCCCGCTGCCTCGCATTCGGCCTTGAGCTCTTTATAATTTTCAATAATGCCGTTGTGCACGATCGTGACGGCGCCCGAGCGGTGCGGATGGGCGTTGAAGTCGCTGGGGCGGCCCGTGGTCGCCCACCGGGTATGGCCGATGCCGCAGACGCTGACGGCGTTTTCGTAATCCCCGCGCAGAAGCGCTTCCGTGTTGGCGATGCGTCCCTCCGCCTTGACCGTGACGATCCCGGACTCGGTGAAAAAGGCGATGCCGGCGGAATCATACCCCCGGTATTCCAGCTTTTTCAGCCCGTTGAGCAGCCGGGGAATCGCCGGATTCCCTCCGCAGTAACCGATGATCCCACACATAAGAAAACTCCTTTCAAATAATTAAAAGATTTAATTAAATAGGCGATTACTGCAATTTTACTGCATGGATATGAATACGGTATGAATGAGAAATAAAAACTGTATGACTGTACGGAGTCTATTATACGCCGGGGCAAAAAAAATATGCCGGTCAGAAAAAATTTCGGCGGCGGTATTGAAATCGTATATTATTTGGTATAAAATATTATAAATATGCAGAGAAGGAGAATGTGTTATGAGCATCAGAATCGGAATTATGGGTTACGGCAATCTCGGCAAGGGCGTTGAGCTTGCGGTCGCCGCGGCGGAGGATCTGGAGCTTGCGGCGGTGTTCACCAGAAGAGACCCCGCGTCGCTGAAAATCAGAACGCAGGGCGTGCCTGTTGTCGCTGCGGCGGACGCGGCTGCCTGGACGGATAAAATCGACGTGCTGATCGTCTGCGGCGGCAGCGCCACGGACCTTCCCGTACAGACGCCCGAATACGCGAAGTATTTCAACGTGATCGATTCGTTTGATACGCACGCCAATATCCCGACCCACTTCGCCAACGTGGACGCGGCGGCGAAAGCGGCCGGCAAGACGGCGATCATCTCCGTGGGCTGGGACCCCGGCATGTTCTCCCTTGCCCGCGCCTACGCCAACGCGGTGCTGCCCAACGGTACGGATTATACCTTCTGGGGACCCGGCGTCAGCCAGGGCCACTCCGACGCGATCCGCCGTATCAAGGGCGTGAAGAACGCGAAGCAGTACACCATCCCGGTGCAGCAGGCGCTTGACCGGATCCGCGGCGGCGAAACGCCGGAACTGACGACCCGTGAAAAGCATACCCGCCTTTGCTATGTGGTGCCCGAGGAGGGCGCGGATCTCGCCCGCATCGAGAACGAGATCAAGACCATGCCCAATTATTTCTCCGATTACGACACCACGGTGAACTTTATCACCGAGGAGGAGTTCAACCGCGACCACACCGGCATGGCCCACGGCGGATTCGTGCTGCGTTCCGGCGTTACGGGCGGCGGCGCGAAGCACATCATCGAATACAGCCTCAAGCTGGAGTCCAACCCGGAATTCACCACCAGCGTTCTGGTCGCCTATGCCCGCGCCGCGTACCGTCTTTCCGGGGAGGGCAGCTTCGGCGCGAAGACCGTGCTGGATATCGCCCCGGCGTATCTTCTGCCCGCGTCCCCTGAGGAGCAGAGATCGCATCTTGTGTAACATAACAGGAAGAAATCATCCATACAGAAAAAGGACCGCGCGGCGGTCCTTTTTCGATATCGTTTCAAGTCAGAATCTTCTTCCGCCGCTGGAATAGCTTCCGCCTGCGGACCGTCCCGAGGTATAGGTGGACCCGCCCCGGCCGGAGGAGGACGACGAGGAAGAGGAGCTGCTGTCGGAGGGTTTCGGTTTTGCCGAGCGGCTGACGGTGGAGTAGAGATAATCCGTGTTTTTCCCGCGGATCTGCAGGCTGCCGGGCACCAGGTAGGTTTCCGTCGCGGCAGTGCGCGCGACGCGCATGCCCGCCTCCAGTTTTTTGCGGCGTTTCCACGCGACGGGCAGACCGACCGCCAGTCCGCAGAAGACGCAGAATCCCGCGGCATATACCGTCATGGGCAGCCGGCGGTGTTTCAGCATGAATTTCGCCAGCTTGCAGAATTTTGCCGGGATCGTATCGACGTTGCCGCCGCTCAGACGGGTTTCGAGTTCCGCCTCATCGTAAGCCGTAGCGCAGTCGCCGAACATCAGGACCTGCGGCAGAGGATCGCCGCCGTCCGGAATGAGATAAACCAGAATGCCGTCCCTGCCGTAGCCGTTGTAATAATAGAAATCCGCCGCGTAATCCGCCGCGACCGGCGCATGGGAGACGCTGTCGGTGAAAAGGACCGTTTCGACGCCGTACGCTTCGGACAGCGCGCCGAGTTTTTCTTCCCATTCGGCGAGCCGCTGCGGGTCAAACAACCGCGCGTTGTCCGTGATCCGGGGCTTCGCGGGGTCGGTCTTTCCTTCCGGCGCGCGCTTTTTCCGGTCCGTATTCACCGGGTCGGCGCCCTGCGGGTACCAGTCCGGCAGCTCGGTATAACGCAGAAAAAGGTTCCGGCAGAAGTCCGCGTGTTTGACGAACGCGTCAAAATAATTGCCCGCCCGGATATCCGCGTCCACCGTCTCGTCGATCTCATAGGTGACGTCGAAGGTGAAAATGTCCTCATAGCTGTTGATGGAGGTGGTCAGCCAGCACCGGTCGTCGGGGTCCAGACTCAGGTAGAACACCACCGCGCCGTACCGCTCCCCCGTGCCGCAGCCGTTGAAATGAAGAAAATCGGAGCTGTATTCCTCCGGCGTAAGCCCGTGGTTGTCGTCGTCGGTAAAGGCGTAATAGCTGATTCCCAGCTCCGCCCGCATGGCGCGGATTTTTTCCTCCAGGATTTTTTCCTGTTCCTCGGTAAAAATCTCCGCGTCGTCCGTCACACAGGGAATGGGATCGCCGTGAAAGTCCGTGAATCCCTCCGTATTCTCCGGGTACCAGTAGGGCATGCCGTTTTTGTTGTCGGTTTTTTCCCGGTCGGTCGTCAGGGCGGACTGCTGCGCCGTCCGCGCGGTTTCCGTCGCGTCAAACACCCGGTCGAGGTAACGGTCAAACACCTCGTAAAAAGAAAGGTCGTCGTTATGACAGTCTTCCCGGAACGCGTTGATCAGCGCGTCGTCGACGTCCTGTCCGATCAGTTGTTCCGCCTCGCCGAAATAATAGATTCCGAACAGGCTGTTTTTCAGGTCGACGACAAGCAGGATCCCGCTTTTCTCTTCGCCGAACCCGAACCGGTTGTGGTGATAGAACCAGTCGGCGTAATCCTCCAGCGTCTGATCCTCCGGCAGGGTGTTGAAGACGCAGATCGGGAAATCCATCCGCAGCTCTTCGATACGGCTCTGCGCCTTCTGATTCAGAATCTTCTCATTTTCTGCCGTTACCGCTTCCACATAGTCGTTGTACCGGTAAAAGCTTCGATCATAATCCGCGGCGAAAACAGCGGCCGCGGGGAACAGCGCCGACAGGACCGCCATGCAGAGAAGGACCGGAACAAAGCGTTTCATTACCGTCTCCTCCTTACCGCAGAAGCAGATACAGCAGCAGGCTGACCGCGCCGCTTACCGCAGCCGCCCAGCCGCCGAAGTATCCCAGTGATTTTGCCTTGCTGACCGGAAGCTCTCCGACGGTCTTGCCGGTCTGCCCGTTCACCGCGAAGCGGTAGTTTTTCCCGTGATACCCGACGTTGAGAAAATAGACCGGAAGCAGCACATACCGGACCGCCGGAGCGGTCAGCGAGAGATTGCTGCCCCGCGGCCGCACGCTGTCAAACCCGGTGACCTCGCCGGAAAACGCCGCGTCGGCGCAGCTTTTCATGCGCTGCGACGCCCGGGGAAGGCTGCGGTCCGGATCGCTGTCGAACCGGTCGGCAAGAAACCCGGAAAGGTACGCCGGGTCAAAGGACAGAACGCCGCTGTAATCAAAGGGTTCCAGCGCATCCATCAGGTCGTCGTCCGCCTTTTCGCTGCCGTCCACCGGGATCCCGCGAAAACGCATCGATCCCCGGACGCTCACAAGATAATGCTTTGTTTCCGTGTAATCGTAGTCGTCGTCGGAGTAATACCGGCGTTTGGTGCATTCCAGGACGGTCTCACCGTCGACGCCCGCGTCATAAAGCCAGAAAGGAACGTAAACTCCCTGAATTTTCCCGAGGGTGTGCCCCTCTCTGAAATTGCGGGGCAGGAGCCTTTTCCCCCGGAAATGCTTTTTGACCGCGCCGATCGCGTCCTGCTTCGACAGCGCGAAAGGGATCACGCCGTTCGGACGCAGGCCGCCGGTCAGCTTTTCGGTCAGCACGATCTCGTTGTCGCAGAAGGGGCAGCGGGTCGCGGCGGTCGTGCCGTCGGTCTCCACCGCTGCGCCGCAGGAGCGGCAGAGATAAACCGACCGGTCCGGCAGATTCTGCGCGCCGGCAGCGAATTTTTCTTTATAATCGCCCCAGTCGAAGGGAGCCTGATCGTTTTCAAAGGCCGAAAGCTTTTTCACCACTTCCGGCTCGAACCGGTTCCCGCAGGCGGCGCAGCCGAGTTGTTCCCCCGGGATCCAACGAAGCGGGGCGTCGCAGTAGGGACATTTGTAGGACGCGGATTGTTCTTCCATCACAGTTCCCTCCGAAAAGTCGTCTCGTCGGTTATTGTCCGTATACTGACAGTATATATTTTTTATCGGAATCTGTCAAATATCATAACGCCGCCGCGCCTGTTCCGGCAGGTGCGGGCCGGAATCGGAGAACGGGGGCGGGTCGTTTTTATAGTTTACAATGAAGACATAATAAATTTGCTTATTGTTCATATTTAATCAGTATAGTTTTTGTAACAGCGGAAGCGCAGCCCGCGACGGGAAGTTGAAAAAAGCCTTTGTCCGGGAGCTGCCGCTGAAATCGGAAGGAGAGAAGATTTATGAAAAAAATGATCGCGCTGTTCTGCGGCGCGCTGATGATCGCGGCCCTGTTTGCCGGCTGCGGAAACAAACCCGCCGTTACGGGTGACGCGACGACGGACCCGGCCGCGTCCCTGCCGGACGCGACGTCCGCGATCCTGACGCAGTCGGCAGCCGAGACGACCGCGGACGCGTCCGCCGCCGAAACCTCGGGCGCCGCTGCCGAAACCTCGGGAAAAAACAGTGAGACGAAACCCGCCGAGACCCGGGCGAACGCCGGGAGCAACGATGACTCCGGCGAGCTGGTAGACGATCCCGATTCCAAAGAACTGGTGGACGACGGCGGCGAGCTGGTGGACGATGACGACGAGCTTGTCGACGCGGGGAACTGAAAACAGCGAAATACAGCAAAAATGCGAGGCGATCCTGCGCCCCGCATTTTTTTATGCCATGGTTTCCAGCATCTTTTCCGTTACCATATAATTTGTCGGTCCTCCGTTGTAAAACGCCCTGAATTCCGCCTGCATATATTCTCCCATGCGGGAGATCTCATCGCCGAGGGAGCCGGCGGCGTGGGGCGTCAGGATCACGTTGTCCATCAGGTAAAGCTCGCTTCCGGGGACGGGCGGCTCCGGCCAGGTCACGTCCAGCACAGCGGTGCGTCCGGGTTTTTCCTTCAGCGCGGCGATCAGGTCCGCCTCCGCCACCTGCTGGCCACGGCCGGTGTTGATGAATACCGCGTTGTCCTCCATGCGTTCAAAGCAGCGCCGGTCGATCATGTTCACCGTCTGCGGGTTGTTCGCCAGGTGGTTCGAGATCACATGGCAGGACGCGAAAAGCTCCGGCAGGTCGGATACCTTTTCAACGCCCAGCGCCTCTGCGCGCTCCCGGGTGAGAAACGGATCGAATACCTTCACGTTCAGCCGGCAGCCCCTGAGCTTTTCAATCACCAGCGTGCCGATCATGCCAGCGCCGATAATCCCCACGCTGGCGCCGAAATTCCCCGGGTGGGGTTTTGCCCGGTCATGCTCCTCCCACGTCGGGGCTCCGCCCCGGTGCATGGTCTGGAAAATGCCCTTGTTCGCCAGCAGGATCTCCGCAGCGGCCACCTCCGCCACCGGCACCGCGTTGGCGCCCCAGGCGGAGAAGATTTTTACGTTCTGTTTCATAAAAGGGCGGGCAAAGGCCTGCACCGTACCCGCCGCGTAAAAGACCGCTTTCAGGTTCGGCAGCAGAGACGCGATCTCCTCCTCGGTCAGGTTGGGGATGCCCCAGGTGGAAAACGCGTATTCCGCCTCCCGCAGCTCGGGATGCGCTCTGCCGTCCCGCAGGATGTCTTCGGTATAATAGACGGGCAGAAAATCGAGGTCTTCGTTCAGTAGCGCCTTTGTCCCGGCGCTGAACGCGTTCGAAATTCCGGGTTCGCTGCCCAGAAAGACGGCTTTCGGTTTCATTCAGATATCACTCCGCGGAAAATCATTTTTTAATTGAGAAAGAACAATGCGTAAGCAAAAAGCGGCAGAAGCCTGCCGCCCGCTGATCATATCATTGAAATTCTTTGTGTCTTAAATGAATTCGACGTCGATCGCCTCATGACGGCATTTCATGGCGCAGGCGCCGCACTGGGTGCATTTCTCCTGGTCAATCTCAAAGGGCTTGCCCCGCTCGCCGAAGGGCGCTTTTTCGGGGCAGATATGCATACAGACCGTGCAGCCGATGCATTTTTCCCGGTTGACCGTCACCTTGCGGATCTGCCGGTGATCCGTCCGCGGCTCGATGGCGCTGTTGGGGCAGATTTTTTCGCAATGGCCGCATCCGCAGCATTTCTCCGCGTCGATCTCATATTTTGACTTGTCCGCGGTTTTCGCCTTCGGCACGTCAAAAAGACAGGCCCAGGCGCAGGCGCCGCAGCCCACGCATTTTTCTTCGATGATCCTGTATGCCATGCCGTCAGCCTCCCGAGGCGGGGGAGAGGAGCCACAGCTCGTCGCCGTCCGCCAGTTTTGTCGATTTTTTTGCGCAGGGTTCGCCGTTGCGATAGACCACGGCGTCCTTGAACTGCAGGCCGGAATCCAGCTGCGCGCCGCCCAGTTTTTCATGCAGGGCGGTGAATACGTCCTTGAGCTTTTCCGCCTCCAGCTCCACCTCTGCGGTGCGAGTGTCCACGCGGAACACCCCGAAGAGCTTCACTTTGACCGTTGCCATTACCGGTACGCCTCCTTCACTGCCGCGTCGTAAACGCTTCTGTCGATCCTGATGCCGAGGGTCTTCAGCCGGTGCCAGGTTGGGATGCCGTTCTTCCAGCCCCGGGCGCGGTTATATACCTTTTTCATCTTGTCCAGCGGTACTTTGGTGCGCGGATCGTTTGGATCCTGCGGCTCGTCGGTCAGACGTGCGGGAAGCTGATCTGCGTCCGCCTTCTGCCCGAGGATGATATTCGCGATGCGCTCCGTATTGTATCCGTACGCGCCCCAGGTGAGCATCGCCGCCATGGTGGAACGGATGCCAGTAGCGTATTTGATCGCATAGGATTCCGGCAGCAGCGGGATATTGAGCTTCGCGACCTTTGTGAAGTGGCTCAGCAGGTTCACCACCGGCCCCACGTAGGGGAACGCCGCGAGAATGATCTTCGTCAGCGGCCAGTTGGGCTTGTCGATCAGGAAGCCCGGCAGCACCGCGTAGCTGGTGAACAGGCATTCGCCGCCGGCGGAGACCGCTTCCATCAGGTTCTGGAACATGATGGCAAGCGCCGCCTTGCCGTGATGGGTCAGGGAGTCCACGTCGAGGCCGAGGCCTTCCACCACGACCATATAGCCCGCGTTCAGGTGGCAGCCGCCGCGGTTCGCCGTGGCATAGCCGAGGCCGTGGCCCACCGCGTGGCGCGGGGTATAGGCCGCCAGCTCCATGCCCTTGGCGTTGATGGCGTATTCCTTGCCGCCGAACAGCTCGCTCATTTTGCGGGATCCGTCCGCCAGAATGTCGCCGTCGCCCTCCCGCATGGCGATCTTATGGAACATCTCTTCGATGTTGTCGGTTTTCCCGAATTCAAGGCCGAAATCCCGCACGCCCTTTTCTTTCAGCTCCATGGCGAAGGCCACGGTGCCCGCTGCGGAGATGGTGTCCATGCCCAATTCGTCCAGCACGTAGTTCCAGCGGATGATTTTTTCGATATCGTCGTTGAGGATATTCGCGCCCAGAAGCCCGAGGATCTCAAGCTCCGGACCCTTGACCACCTTGTCGTCCACCTTCACCATCCGGGCGCAGCGGATCGCGCAGGTAGTGCAGGCGGCGTTGGAAACAAGATGCTTTTCCGCCAGCTCTTCACCGGAGATCTTCTCAAAGCCGTCGAAGCGGCCGGCGCTGAAATTTTTTGTGGCGAGGATCTTATGTGCCTGCATGGGGGCGATCAGCCCTGCCGTGCCCAGCTTCGGCAGCTGCCTGCCGGTAAGCGGGTGCGTCTGCAGGATATGGACCCATTTTTCGTTGGTTTTGCGCAGCTTTTCCCGGTCGCGGACCTTCGGCAGAGCTGTGCCGAAGGCGGTGACCGCCTTCAGGTTCTTGTCGCCGAACACCGCGCCCACGCCGCCGCGTCCGGCGGTGCGCTCGCCCGAGAACACGCAGGCGTATAACACTTTATGCTCGCCCGCGGGGCCGATCACCAGCTTGCCGGTGCGTTTGGGCAGCCTTGCCTGCGTCTCGGAGGTGGTCAGCCCGCAGAGGGCGGACGCGTCCGAGAACACCACGTCGTCGTGGGTGATGCTGACCGTTACGGGGGTTTCGCTTCTTCCGGTGAAGATCACCGCGTCGTAGCCCGCCCGCTTGAGCCACAGTCCGAAATCGCCGCCGCAGTTGGAGGAGGTGACGATGCCCGTCAGGGGCGAAACGGTGGAGATGTTGAAGCGGGAGGAATTGGGGCAGCCGCAGCCGGTCAGCGGACCGGTGGTCACGACGATCCAGTTGTCCTCGTCGAAGGCCTTCATGCCCGGGCGGATGTGGTGCAGCAGGATATCCGCCGCCATGACCTTGCCGCCTAAGGTTCTTCTGCGGTCCTCGTCTGTCCACGGGAACAGGGAGTGGGTGCGGTTCGTCAGGTCCACGAACAGCACCTTGCCCATATAGCCGTCGTATGGTTTCATAATTGATATCTCCTTTATATGCGAGATGTTTACATTTCACATTTCACTGTTCACATTTCACTGACCAACGGCGCAGCTCTGCGTCTGTCCGCTCATGGTCTCGACGGCGTGCTCCAGCACCGGCAGCACCACCGCGATGGATTCCCGCACGGCCTTCGGGCTGCCGGGCAGATTGATGATCAGCGTTTTGCCGCGGATGCCCGCCGTCGCCCGCGACAGCATGGCTCTGGGCGTGATTTTCAGGCTCTGCGCCCGGATCGCCTCCGGGATGCCCGGCACCTTCTTTTCGATCACGTCCTCCGTGGCCTCCGGCGTAACGTCCCGGGGCGCGAAGCCGGTGCCGCCGGTGGTGAAGATCACGTCCGCGCCCAGATCGCAGAGGTCCGTCAGCGTTTTCGCGATGGTCTCCCTCTCGTCCGGCACGCAGACATAGCGCAGCGTCTCTCCGTATTCCGCCGTAAGGGATGCGATCAGCGGCCCGCTGCGGTCTTCCGCAAGCCCCGCGGCGCACCGGTCGCTGGCGGTCAGAATGCCAAACTTCATATAGACGTCCCCTTTTTTTACTATCCGTATTCTATCTTATCATATGGTATTATATTTTTCAATATAAAAATAGTTCTTTACTTTACGCTTGATATGTGATAAGATAGGCTTGCTTAATTCATGATCCGATCCGCCGGTTCTAAACGCAAGCAGGAAGCGGCGGACGTGGCCGAAATTCACCGGCATCCGCCGACGGCCAAAGGGGACCGCGGGAAACCGCGCTCCCTTCCGTGTTTGAAAAGGAGATATGAATTATGAAAAAAATTCTTGCACTCATGATGGCTCTGGCGCTGGTATTCTCGCTTGCCGCCTGCTCCGGCGGGAGCAATGAGCCGAAGACCACCGACGCCCCGTCGGAGGCCGCCACCACCGCCGCGCCCGTCGAGACGCCCGAGAACCCCGTGATCCGTCTTGCTACCACCACCTCGGTCAACGATTCCGGTCTGCTGCCCTATCTGCTGCCGACCTTTGAGGCGAAGACCGGCTACAAGGTCGAAGTCGCTTCCGCCGGCACCGGCGAGGCCATCGGCTATGCGAAATCCGGCGACGCGGATATGCTGCTTGTCCACTCCAAAGCTCAGGAGGAGGCCTTTGTCGAAGAGGGATATTCTTCCTCCGGACGCATTCCCTTCATGTATAACTATTTCGTGATCGTCGGTCCCGCGGACGACCCTGCGGGCATCAAGGATCTCGAATCCGCGGCGGACTGCTTCAAGGCGATCGCGGAAGCCGAGGCAGGCTTTGCCTCCCGCGGCGATAACTCCGGCACGCACAACAAAGAGAACGGCATCTGGGAATCCGCCGGGATTGATCTCACCGGCAAGGAATGGTACCGTTCGCTGGGCTCCGGCATGGCGGACACGCTGACCAAAGCGGACGAAATGAAGGTCTATGCCCTGACCGACAAGGCGACCTTCCTTGCGAGAAAGTCCACGCTTCCCAATCTGACGATCCTGAAGGAAGAGGCGGAGGATATGAAAAATACCTACTCTCTTCTGGACGTGAACCCCGAGGCTGAGGCGTTTGCCGGCAAGGGCATCACCATCAATACCGAGGGTGCGAAAGCGCTGATCGACTGGCTGCTTTCCGACGAGGCCGGCGCGCTGATCGCCGACTACGGTAAAGAAGATTACGGCGAGGCGCTGTTCTTCCTGCTGGAAAAATAAACCGAATGATGATACCGCTGCCGATACCGGGGTATTTGCAGCGGTATTTTGGTATTTAACGGGAGTTATGGAATATATCAAAGAAGCGGTCGCCCTGATCTTCAGCGGTGACCGGGAGCTCTGGCAGATCATCGGCACCACGATGCTGATGTCCCTTTTTTCCACGGGAATCTCCGCATTGATCGGTCTTCCGTCCGGCGTGCTGATCGGCGGCAGCCGGTTTCCGGGCAAGGGCGCGCTGCTGCGCGTGACCAACACGCTCATGGGGCTGCCGCCGGTGGCTGCCGGCCTGATCGTGTTCATGCTGTTCCGGGGCGTGGGGCCCTTCGGCAGACTGCACCTGATGTTCACCGTGCCGATTATGGTGATCGCCCAGGTGCTGCTGATCACCCCGGTGGTGACGGGGCTCTCCGCTGCCGCCGCGGGTGAAAAAAGCAAGCTGATCACCGAGACGGCAAAGGGGCTTCGGCTCTCCCGCACGAAACGGCTGGCGCTGCTTTTGCGCGAATGCGCCCCCCAGTTCGTCAGCATCGTGCTGATGGGCTTCGGCAGGTCGATCGCCGAGGTGGGCGCGGTGTCGCTGGTGGGCGGCAATATCCAGTTCAAAACTCGGGTCATGACCACGGCGATCCTGCTGGAGGCCAACAAGGGGGATTTCCGCAAGGCGCTGGCGCTGGGCGTTCTTCTGCTGTTCATTTCGCTGCTGGCGAATATCCCCGCATACAGCCTGCAGAAAAAAATCAGCTGAACCGGCGCGGTCAGGGAGAATCGATCGTATGATAGAAATAAAAAATCTTGAAAAGCGGCTGTCGCCGGACTTTTGTCTGCAAATCCCTTCTCTGCGCGTCGACGACGGCGACAGGGTGGCGCTGATCGGGCCAAACGGCGCGGGAAAAAGCACACTTCTGCGTCTTGTCTTCGGAATCGAGAAGCCGGACCGCGGGAGCATAGAGATCTCCGCGCCGAAAAATAAAATCGTTTATCAGCCGCAGTCGCCTTATTTGTTCAAAGGAACCGTGGAGACGAACGTGCGTCTGGGGTCGGACGGGAGCGGGGATGTGGATGCGCTGCTGCGGGACTGCGGGCTGGAGTCATTGCGCGGAAAACGCGCGGATCGGCTCTCCGGCGGCGAGCGGCAGCGGGTCTGCCTTGCCCGGACGCTGGCGTGCGGCGGCCGTCTGCTTCTGCTGGACGAGCCCCTTTCCGCCGCGGATATCGAGACCGGCGAGCGCCTGTGCGGCGTGCTGCTGGACCGGATCAAAAAGACCGGCGGGACGCTGGTCATGTCCACCCATCTGCCGCGGCAGGCCTTTGAGACGGCGACGAAAATCCTGATCCTGCACGACGGCGGGATCGCCGAATACGGCAGCGTCGACGCGCTGAGAGCCCCGCAGAGCGAATTCGGCCGCCGCTTTATCTCACAGTGGAAATTGGAGTAACCGGATGCTGAACGTGATATCATTGGAACAGGCGGTCGATCTCGCGCGCGGCGAACTGTGCGCCGCCCGGATCGGGACCGAGCTCCTGCCTGCCGACGACGCGGTGGGCAGGGTGCTGAGCGCGGATGTGGTCAGCGGGGAGAACGTGCCCGCTTTTGACCGGTCCACGATGGACGGGTTTGCCCTGCGTGCCGCGGATACCTTCGGCGCGGGACAGACGCTGCCCGCCATGCTGCGGATCGTGGGGGAGATCGCCATGGGCGCGGCGGCGGAGACGGCCGTCGGTCCCGGCGAATGCGCCGCGATCCCCACCGGCGGGATGCTGCCGGCGGGCGCGGACGCGGTGGTCCCGGTGGAGTATACCGAAAAACAGGGCGATCTCTGCCTTTGCTATACTGCGGTAAGCCCGCTGCAGAACGTGACATGCGCCGGCGACGACGTGGCGGCGGGGCAGACGGTGCTGAAAAAAGGAACGCGTCTTTCCCCTGCCGGGGCGGGCGTACTGGCCGCCATGGGGCGCGCTCGCGTGGAAGTATACAAAAAACCGCGGGTCGCCATTCTTTCGACGGGGAATGAGATCGTTCCCGCCGACGCCTCGCCGCGGCCCGGTCAGGTGCGGGACGTGAATTCCCATCTGCTGCGGACGCTGTGCGCGTCCTACGGGTGCGAATGCGTGTTCTGCGGCATGATTGAGGATCGAAAGGAGCCGATGCTCTCTGCGGTGAAAACCGCTGCGGCGGAAAACGATCTTGTGCTGATCTCCGGCGGCTCCTCCGCGGGAAAAGCGGATCTGACGGCGGACGTGATCGCCGCGCTGGGAACGGTTTTCTGCCACGGCGTGGCGGTGAAGCCGGGCAAACCCACAGTGCTGGGCGCGGTGGGGCAGACGGCGGTGTTCGGCCTGCCGGGGCATCCCGCGGCCTGCTGGTTCATGGCGGAGCTGCTGGTGCGCAGCCACGTCGAGGCGCTGCTGGGCGTCACGCGGAGCCGCTTCCCGGTGCGCGCTGCGCTGAGCGAACACGTTCCGTCAAACCACGGCCGGGAAGAGCTGCTCTGCGTCCGGCTGGAGGAGGGGAAGGCGATCCCCGTCTACGCGAAATCCGGCGTGATCTCCCAGCTCTGCGCCGCCGACGGATATCTTGTGATCCCCCGCGCGTGCGAGGGACTTGCCCGGGGAACCGAGGTTTCGGTCACTCTGTTCTGAGGAGAAGTATGAAACATCAATATCTGAACAATACGCCGCCGGAGCGGGCGAGGGAATTGTTTTTTTCCGCCGCCGACGCCTGCGGCTTCCGATATGCCGACGAGCTGCTGCCTGTGCCTCGGACGCCGGGCAGGGTTTTATCGCAGGCGGTTTATGCCGCCATTTCCTCGCCGCACTATAACGCCTCCGCCATGGACGGCATTGCCGTCAGGGCGTCGGATACCTTCGGCGCCTCGGAGCGCAGCCCCGTGATCCTGCCCCCGGAGCGTTACGCCCCCGTGGATACCGGCGACCCGCTGCCTGAGGGCGCGGACGCGGTGATCATGATCGAGGACGTGGTGAACGACGAGCAGGGCAACGTGACCCTGCGCGCCGCCGTGTCCCCCTGGACCAACGTGCGGCAGGTGGGCGAGGATCTTTGTATGGGCGACATGATCGCCCCGACGGATACCAGAGTCTCTCCTGCGCTGATCGGCGCGTTTCTCGCGGGCGGCGTGACGGAGATCCGCGTCAAAACAAAGCCGCTGTTCGGCATTATCCCCACCGGCGACGAGATCGTGCCGCCCACCGCGACGCCGGCGAAGGGCGAGATCATCGAATTCAACTCCGCCGTTTTTTCCGCCATGCTGGAGCAGTGGGACGCCCGGGCAAAGGTCTATGAGATCGTCCGGGACAAAAAAGACCTGCTGACCGCGGCGCTGGACCGGGCGCTGGCGGAATGCGACGCGGTGCTTGTGCTTGCCGGGTCCTCCGCCGGGCGGGACGATTATACGAGCGAGATCATCGCTGCCCGGGGCGAGGCGCTGGTCCACGGGATCGGCGTGAAGCCGGGCAAGCCCGCCGTGCTGGGCGTCGCCGGCGGCAAGCCCGTCGTCGGGCTGCCTGGGTATCCGGTCAGCGCGATCGTGATTATGGAGGAATTTGTCCGGGGACTGATCGACCTTTACTATCGCCGTCCCGCAGCGCCGCTTCAGACCGTGGAAGCGGCCGCGGGCAGACGGATCGTCTCGTCCCTGAAATATAAAGAATTCGTGCGCGTCTCCTTGGGTGCGGTAGGCGGCGTTCTCACCGCGATTCCGCTCGCAGGCGGAGCGGGCGTCATCACCAGCCTGACAAAGGCGGACGGGATCCTTGAGATCCCCCAGAACGCCGAAGGCGCAGAACCCGGGGACCTCTGCCGGATCCGCCTTCTGCGGGATATGAGCGAGATCGAACAGTCGCTGATCGTCACCGGCAGCCACGATCCGATCCTGGACGAGCTGGCGGATCTTGCCTGCCGGCAGGGCTGCGGCTTCCGGATCAAATCGACCCACGTGGGCAGTATGGGCGCCGTCACGGCGGTCCGGGGCGGACAGGCGCATATGGGCGCGATCCATCTGCTGGACGAGACCACCGGCGAATATAACAAGTCTTATGTGGAAAAATATTTCCCCGACGGCGGCGCGGTGCTGCGCAAGGGCGTAAAGCGGGTGCAGGGCTTTATTGTGCCGAAGGGCAACCCGCTGGGCGTGCGCGAGATCGCCGATCTGACCCGCTGCCGCTTTGTCAACCGTCAGCGGGGTGCGGGGACCCGTCTGCTGCTGGACTGCCGGATGCGGCAGTGCGGCGTTCTGCCGGAGCAGATCGACGGCTACGCGAACGAGAAATTCACCCATACCGCAGTGGCCGCCGCGGTGGCGGCCGGGAACGCGGACGCGGGGCTGGGCATTTATTCCGCCGCGAAGATGTACGGGCTGGATTTTATCCCCCTCTGCGATGAGGAATATGATTTTCTCGTCGGCGCGGCATACGCGGACCATCCTTATGTGGAGGCGTTTTTCAGGCTGCTGCGCAGCGGGGAGTTTATCGCACGACTGAAAGAAATGGGCGGCTACGGCGTTGCCGACTGACGCCGCCGGAAAAAAGGAGCTGCTGACGATGGAACTGACCCATCTTGATGAAAAGGGCGCGGCGCGCATGGTGGACGTGGGCGAAAAAAGCGTGACCGAACGCACCGCGCGGGCGCGGGCCACTGTGCGCATGCAGCCGGAAACGCTGCGGAAAATTCTGGCGTCGGAGCTGAAAAAAGGCGACGCGCTGCAGTGCGCCCGCATTGCGGGGATCATGGCGGCGAAGCGGACCTTCGAGCTGATCCCGTTGTGTCACAATATCCCCATCGAGAGCGCGGGGATCGAGTTTTCCGACAACGGCAGCGACTGTCTTTATATCGAATCGCTGCTGCGATGCAGCTATAAGACCGGCATTGAGATGGAGGCGCTCACCGCGGTAAGCGTCGCGGCGCTGACGGTTTACGATATGTGTAAAGCCATCGACCGGGGAATGACGGTCGAGGACATCAGGCTCGTTTCAAAAACGGGCGGAAAGAGCGGGAATTATGAAGGACCGGTTCGGGCGTGAAATCGACTATCTGAGAATATCCGTTACCCGCAGGTGCAATTTCCGCTGCGCCTATTGCGGCGCGGGCGAGGCCGGCGGCGAGGAGCTTTCCCCCGCGCAGTTTGCCGCCGCTGCCGCCGCGTTCCGGCGGGCGGGGATCCGAAAGATCCGGCTGACCGGCGGCGAGCCGCTGATCCGGGGCGATATCGACGAAATCGCCGCCCGGGTCAACGCCGCGGCCGCGCCGGATTATCTCGCGATCACCACCAACGGCGTTCTTCTGAAAGAAAAAGCCGCCGCGCTGAAGGCGGCGGGGGTCCGGGGCGTGAATCTGAGTCTCGATACTCTGGACGGCGACTGTTTCCGGCAGCTGACCGGCGCCGACGCGCTGCCCGCCGTGCTGGCGGGGCTGGAAACCGCGCTTTCGCTGGGGTTCGACAAGGTGAAGATCAACGCCGTCCTGCTGCGCGGGGTCAACGACGACGGCGCGGAAAAGCTGGTGGAGCTTGCGCGGGAATATCCTCTGGACGTGCGGTTTATCGAGCTGATGCCCGCCGAGGGCGGGGAGCAGAGAAACCTGATGATCCCCGCCGACGAGCTGCTGCGGCGGTTCCCGTTCCTTAAGCCCGTCCCCGGCGGCGACGGTACCGCCGCCCATTATTCCGCGCCGGGATTCCGGGGAAGAATCGGCATGATCTCTCCGGTCACCAAAAAATTCTGCAACGGCTGCAACCGGGTCCGCCTGCTCTCGGACGGCCGCGTGAAGCCCTGTCTCGGACAGGCGGAAACCTACGACCTCAGGCCTTATCTTGAGGACGCGGAGCAATTGTACCGGGCGGTTGCCGCGGCGATTGAGCAAAAGCCCGCGGGACATCATTTTGAACGCGGCGCGCGTCTTGCGCCGATGAACACGATCGGAGGATAAACGATGAGCGGAACCGTTGTTTCCATCAATATCAGCGAAAAAAAGGGCACGCCGAAAAAACAGATCCCCGAGGGCGTCCTGATCGAGGATTTCGGGTTTGAGGGCGACGCCCATGCGGGAAAATGGCACCGGCAGGTGAGCCTGCTGGGCGTCGAGAGCATCGAAAAGGCAAAAAACGGCCCCACGGAGGGTTTATGTCACGGCGTCTTTGCCGAGAACATCACCACCGAGGGGATCGAGTTATATACGCTGCCCGTGGGCACGCGGCTGCAGGTGGGCGCCTGTGAGCTTGAGATCAGCCAGATCGGCAAGGAGTGCCACGAGGGCTGCGCGATCAGCAAGCTGGTGGGGCAGTGCGTCATGCCCCGGGAGGGTGTGTTTGCCCGCGTCGTCAAGGGCGGAACGGTCCGCGCGGGCGACGGGATCCGCGTCCTTCCCGCGGAGAACTGATTTTTCTGCGCGATATCACGGCAAAAGGCGGCGGACGGCATGATCATCAATACGGGACAGCGCACGGATATCCCCGCGTTCTATGCGGCGTGGTTCGCCAACCGGCTGCGGGCGGGCTTTGTCTGCGTGCGCAATCCGTACGATCCGCTGCAGGTCAGCCGTTACCGGCTGGACCCGTCTGTGGTGGACGTGATCGGCTTCTGCACGAAGAACCCGGCGCCGATGTTCCCGCACTTTGAGCTGCTGCGGGACTACGGCCAGTTCTGGTACGTCACGATCACGCCCTACGGCCGCGATCTCGAACCGAACGTGCCGGACAAACACCGGGTAACGGAGGACTTCAGACGGCTCTCCGACCGGGTCGGCGTTGACGCGGTGGGATGGCGGTACGACCCGATTCTTCTGTCGCGGAAGTATTCCGCCGAATATCATCTCAGGGCGTTCGAACGGATCGCTTCCGCCCTGGAAGGGTATACGAGGACCGCCGTGATCAGCTTTCTCGACCTTTACCCGAAGGTTCGCAGAAATTTCCCGGAAGCGCGGGAGGTCGGGAAAGAAGACCGTCTGCGCCTCGGCAGGGAAATGATCCTGATTGCCCGGGCGCACGGAATGACGCTCAGGACCTGCGCGGAGGGGGACGAGCTCGCGTCCTTCGGTGCGGACTGCGGCGGCTGCATGCGCGTGGACGACTACGAACGGGCGATCAGGGCGCGGCTGAACGTGCCGAAGCGCGCTCCCGCCCGGGCGGAATGCGCCTGTTATCTCGCCTGTGATATCGGCGCTTACAATACCTGCCTGCATCTGTGCCGGTATTGTTACGCCAACGCCGAGCCGCAGAAGGTCCTTGCCCGCAGCCGGCTTCACGACCCGGAATCCCCGTTTCTGATCGGCGGCCCCATGCCGGAGGATCAGATTCACGACGTGCCGCAGAAGTCATGGAAAGACCTGCAGGTCGATCTGCTCTCCGGCGGCGGTCTGCTTTTGCCGGGATAATGGATCGAAAGCGATCCGCCGGTCACCACGGACGAGATGGCGGAGCTGATCAAAAAGTTCTGGGACCGTCTGAATCACAGCGATTAAGGCCGCGCCTCACAAACACGAGCGCGCGCCCGAATTATGCGTTGTTGAATAGGTTTTTACTGCAAATATCGTGAGGTTGTCAGAACGACATGCCCGAAATGTAAAAAGTGGGAACGAAGCTGGAACATCTCAAGGACAACGCCATCGAGAAGGCGAAGGAATTCGCGGGCAGGAACGAAGAAGAAGCGGAGAAGTGAACAAATCCCGGATCGATTGACATCCGGCGCAGAATGCGGTATAGTGTACGCTGTAACGCATCATCCGAAACGGAGGTTATCTTATGAAAATCGCGGCAACGTATGAAAACGGCGAGGTGTTTCAGCATTTCGGGCATACGAAGCAGTTTAAGATTTATGAGGTCAAAGAGGGCGAGATTCTCTCTTCCCGGATCGTTGACGCCGGCGGCAGCGGGCACGGCGCTCTGGCGGATCTTCTTGCGCAGCAGGGCGTCGATCTTCTAATCTGCGGCGGCATCGGCGCCGGCGCGCAGGCGGCCCTGGAGGAAAAGGGGATCGTCCTTTATTCCGGCGCGTCCGGAGACGCCGATGCTGCGGTAGCGGTTGGAGAGCACCAGCGTGAACTCGCGCTCCCGCTGCTGCCGCAGATAAGCGATGAGTTTGTCGACGCTGCCGTCGCCGAGTTCGAGCACGGTCATGCCGAAGAACAACTGCGGCGTTTGCTCCGGCAGGAAGAAGGCGTCGGTGACGAGCGTTCCGCCCGGGAAAGACAACTTTTTTTCCAGTTCTGCCGCCTCTGCGGAGACCTCGAAGAGCATGACGAGCGACGCGCTTTGCAGCAGCACCGACAGCACCGCCGGGATCAGGCGCGGCGCCGCCTTGATGCCGGGGACGCGCAGGCTCAGAAACAACAATATCGGCATGATCGCCATGAAGTGCCGCGCCCCGTAGATGAGCCCGATGTCGTTGACCGTGAGCAGCGGCGGTACGAGCAGAATGTAGATCGACGCGATCCGTGCGCTCAGGCGGATCGCACGGCTCCGGTGCGACCACATCCGCCGCCAGTTGAGGTAGAAGTGGAGAAACAGCGGGTTGGTCGCGATCAAGCCGGTGATCCCGGCGGCGCGGAAGGCGATGCCATCGTCGCGGCAAGTGGCGACCGTTGCGAGGACCAGCGCTCCCCAGCCCGCGAGCGCCGCGAAGGCGATAGTGCGCTTCGAGTTATCCCATTTGCGGTCCATCAGCGCGCCCGCCGCGACCGCGCTGAGGATCGGCGCGAGGCAGAGCCAGTTCAGGTACGGCGAAGAAAACGGCGCGAAACGCAGCAGATGGTGCCAATAGTTCCACGGGAGCATCCGCAGCTGCCGCACCAGCGGGTTCGCCGCGCCGGGCAGATTGTTCAGGTAGTAAGTCCCGCCGTGGAGACCGAAGATGTGCCCGAAAGCGAGGTACTGATAGAGCCAGATCCACAGCGCGGCGGCGAGGAACCCCGCGCAAGTCCTGAGCGCGCTCTTGAGCTCCCGGCCGCAGACGAGCGCCGCCGCGAAGGCGAAGACGAGGAAGTACGCTTCTTCCCGGAGCAGGAGAGATGCCCCGAGC
>CACYHJ010000004.1 GCA_902774165.1 Oscillospiraceae bacterium | reverse complement strand
TTTCCGGTTCGGTGGTCTGGGCTGCACGCCGGACGGTTCTGCCGCAGGCGGTCCGCCGGGGCGTTTGTCTCGCGCTTGCCGCCGCGGTTTTTGCCGGCGGGCTGACCTACGGCTTCCGCGGTTTTCACCTGTCGCAGGGATTGAACGCGTTCTTTGCCCGCTCGGACCTGATCGAAACCGCCTACGTGGATCCGCGCGCGGCAAAGATCCGCTGGCCGGAGAAAAAGCGGAATCTGGTATATCTGTACCTTGAATCCATGGAAAACAGCTTTATGTCGAAGGCGGAGGGCGGTTTCCCGGAGGTGAACCTGATCCCGAATCTGACGCAGATTGCCCGCAGCGGCGTCGTGTTCTCCGATTCGGACAACGAGTTCGGCGGCCCGGATACCAGCACCGGCACCCAGTGGTCCGTTGCTTCCATGACCAACCAGCTCACCGGTCTGCCGATGAAGGTGACGGATTTTGCCCATACCTACGGCAAGGACGGGAAGTTCCTGCCCGGCGCGTATACGCTGGGCGAGCTGCTGGAGCGGCAGGGATATGAACAGACGGCGATGTTCGGCGCCAGCGGAAAATTCGGCAGCCTGCGGTATCTGTTTGAGAACCACGCCAACTGGAAGCTGATGGATTATGATTATATGGTCGAACACCGGATGGTCCCCGAGGATTATCACGTCTGGTGGGGCGTTGAGGACGACAAGCTCTACAAATTCGCGAAGGAGGAGATCCTGCGCCTGTCCCGGACCGGCAAACCCTTCCATTTCCTGATGGAGACCGCGGACACCCACCGGCCGGACGGGTACGTTTCGCCCGGCAAGGCAAAACCGTATCCCTCGCCCTACGCCAACGCGCTGTGGAACAGCGACCGGGACGTGGCGGCGTTCCTGTCGTGGCTGCGGGAACAGCCCTTCTATGAAAATACCACGGTGGTGCTGATCGGCGACCATCTGAGCATGGAGACCCGGTTTTTCGAGGACTACCGGTTTCCGAAGGATTATCACCGCACCCAGTACCACTGCATCCTGAACCCGGCGCCGACGCTGAAAACGCCGGACCGGAAGGTCACAAGGAACCGTCAGTGGTCCAATTGGGATCTGTTCCCCACAACGGTCGCCGCCCTCGGCGGCAGGATCGAGGGGGAACGGCTGGGGCTGGGTACCAACCTGTTCAGCGGCGAAAAGACCATTCTCGAGCAGTACGGCAAAAAGTATGTGAACACCGAGCTGTCCAAGGGCAGCCGGTTCTATGACGAACGGCTTCTTCAGGGAATCCCGGCGCCCGCCGCCGGGACGACGCAGGCCGGAGCGCCGTAAACAAGACGTCCGTAAAAAGGGTAAAATGAAATCGGGACCGACGGAATACCGTCGACCCCGATTTTATTTTTGTCTTACTCAGACCGTTTCCGGGTCCGTTTTTTCATTGACGCTTTCAACGTAGTCGGTCACCATCTTGTTTCTGCGCTCGGCAAGTTCATAATACATCTGGGCGCGTTTTTTCTTGTTGATGGGCCAGAGCATCTTCGGCACGATGCCGAGAATGCTGGTAAGGAACGGGATGACGGTGGAAAGGGCAAAGAGCCAGAATTTGGTTTTCTCGCTCTGGGTGCCGATCTTGAGACCCTGCACATAGCCGACCTTCTTCATGACGAAGTTATTGATCGTTCCCATAAAAATCCCCTGCAGCTTGGCGACAAGGCTTTTTGCGACGCCGGTCGTGGCTTCCATGCGGTAGCCGTTCTTCCATTCGCAGTAGTCCATCGCCTCGTTCCACAGATCCGCGTTGATGACCTTGTTGACGCCGAACAGCAGCTTACCGAAAAACTCGGTGAAGCCGTAGCCGATCAGCATGGGCTTCAGCTTCAGGTAATTCTTGTTGATCATGCCCAGGCCGAAGAACCCGAGGGTGACCATGTCGCCGTAGAAGTCCGATCCGACCCAGAGGAATTTGGAGGAGAAGCGTTTTCTCAGCGGCGCGACGAAGGCGTAGCTGATGCTGCCAACCGGCGCGGAGATGCCGCTCACCAGCGCTTTTGCGGTGTTGATCATATCAGCAGCACCGGGTAGTTTGTCACGATGGCCTTGAAACCGGCCTTCAGGTCCGGGCGTTCCAGCGACTGGGGCACGCGCTCGTCAGACTGCAGGAAGAACCAGAAGGTGAACGCGGAGGAGATCAGCGCGCAGCCCACGCCCATGCCCATGAAGATGGTGCGCAGCTGGAGCTTCCATCTGCCGGTGGTGATCATGTCGTACATGAATCCGAACACATAACCCGGCACGTCCTCGCCCATATAACCCGTCAGGAGCTCGGCGAGGGTGATCAGCCGCACACGCTCGTTCGGGTTCGGCGTGATGGTGCTCATGTAGCCGCTGCGGGCGACGCCGGTGAAGGTTCCGGCCGTCTCGGTCAGAACGCTGAACGCGAAGTAGAAAATCAATTTCGGGATGTGCGTCCCCGGGGTGCCCGGGAAGAAATAGGGCAGGAACCAGTAGAGCAGGCCGATCAGTGTCATCGGGATCTGGAACAGGACCAGATAGGGCCGGAATTTGCCGATCCGCGTACGGGTGTTGTCCACGATGGCGGAAATAAAGGTGTCGTTGATGATATCCCATGCGCCGGTAAACAAGCCGACGATGGCGGAAATGCCGAAGTCGATCTTCACAACGTCCCAGATATAACGCTGACTGTAGCCGTTGATATTGAAGGCGTTGGACCAGTCGTTGAACAGATAGGCGACCGTTTCTTTTGTGCCGACGTAGTTGTAGCTTCGGAATACGTTTGAGCTCAGTTCTTTTTCGTCGATCTCGACGGCGGATTTTTTATTCTCACTCACCGGTCTTCACCTCCTTCGTCGTAATATAGACCGTAATATCATCGGAATAAACATGGCCGTCGTATTCCAGCGTCATGCTGACGGTCACCGTTTCGTCCGAGACGCCCTTCGTTTCGACCCGCATCACGCCGTCCTCATCCACGGTCAGCACGTCCGGATCCGACGAGGTGTAGGTAATTTTGAAGTTTTCCTGCGCTTCATCCGCGTGCACGTGGACTCTTGCGGGAATCGCCTGCCAGTCGCCGGGCTTGATCGCGAACCAGTTCTGCGTAAAATACGCGCCGTAATAATAGAAGCTGATCTTTTCCGTCGCCTCATAGGGGAACTCCACCGTTACCGGCGCGTCCCCGCCGGAGGTCATGACGGTGAAATCGTTCTGCGGGCGGACCGACGCTTTGACCCGGTAGCTGCGGGTGATCTCCACCGAGGCCAGCTCGTCATACTGGCGCTCCACACGGAACGACATCCTGACGCCCTGCGTTTCGACCGACGCGTCCTCTACGGCGAACGCTCCGGAAACGGCGTCTTTATATTTCGCGAAAACCTCGCCGGCCGTGATCGCCGCGTCGTCAATGACGTCAGGTGAAACCTCAAGCGTGAAGAAGTAAAAGCCGTCGTTATTGCCTTCCCCCTGTTCCGCGGTAACGCTCAGCACGTCGGCGTCGTCCAGATCGAAGGCAAATACACCCTTGTCAGCGCTTTTCAGAACGCCGTCCTCCCGGGGATAGAGATCGCTGAACAGGTTGCCTCCCGCCTGCTTCAGCACGTATTCGATCACCTTGTTGTCCGACTCGGAAAAGGGGGTGACCATGGGGTCGGCGTAATCGCTTTTCTTTACGTCCGTATGCCAGCTCACTTCTACGTCGTCGGCGTTGACGGCGTCGTCATACAGCCGGTGAAGATATGCCAGAACGTCGCTTTTGCTTTTGGGGAGCTTTGTGACGGAAGAAACAAGCGGTTCGTTGTTTTCGAATTTCGGCTTGTTTATTTCATTCTTTGCATACAGGCCGACGGCGACAAAGCAGCCCGCCATCAGCGCGACCACCGTCAGGGCGATCAGCGCGCGCCTCCCTTTTTTGCCGATTTTGCTCATAGTTCCTTCCCCTCCTCTTCCGCGCGCAGCGCTTCTTCCAGCGCCTTCATGCGGGCGTCGTGCTCGTCTTCGCTCTCGAAGACCGGCAGCGGAAGGCTGTCGAGATCCACCTCGCCGGCGCGGTATTTTTTCAGAAGCTCCCTGCGCTTGATATCGTTTTCTTTGTAAACCGGCTCGATCCCTTTTTTCAGCAGCGTCCGGTTCAGGAAAAACAGCGCGGCAAACATCGCCGCGGCGGCCAGCGCGCCGAAGCCGATCGAAACGCCCGCGGCGTCGGTCTTTACGGTCCCGGAAAGCAGGATCAGGGTCGCGATCTGCCCGGCCAGCGCCGTAATGCATCCTACCAGCGCGGTATTGCGCATGAATTTCGCGCTTTTTGTCAGATTCAGAAACCCGACGATCAGCGCCAGGATGATCAGCACGTCAAGCAGCGCCGTGAGTACGAAGAAAACCGCCGGCAGGATCATCGCCTTCGACGCGGCCGCGTATACGGTGCCGCTGAAAAAGGCCGGCAGGCTCATGATCAGCCCGTCCGTTCCGCCGCCGAAGCCCTGAATCAGGCCGATGATGCCGACCGAAAGGCTCTGATCCATAAACGGGGCGGTGAAATGCGCCTCTGCAAAGGGCACAAGCAGCGCAGCTGCGGCCAGCAGCGTGAAAACAAGCCGAGTAATGACAAGCTTCCCGCCGATGAATTGCGCTTTGATCCGCGCAATCACCATCCGGGCGGCGGCGCCCTCCAGTTCCGTGCGTTTCGCGTCCCGGATCAGCTTGCCTTCCTGTGTATAGTACCGGATGTTGACGCCGCAATGCTTACAGTTCGGTTTTAAGTCGTAAAAGGGGATCTCTCCTCCGCATTTGGGACATTTCATAGGCTCTCTCCTTCATCATCGGTCGGCGATTGTATCCTGCTGAGGAAGAATTCACGTTTTGTTTCGTTGTCCAGCGAATGGACCGGCTTGATCTGCGCGGCGGACGCGCCCTGTGCGATACAGCGCCGCGCCCATTCGTCGTGGGTGCCGGGGATCTGGTGCCGGATAACCAGACGGTCGATATAGAATTTGGTCCGCTGGCTCGGGTAACGCTTGTTGCAGTGCCCGATCAGCTCCTCGATCTCGTCGATGCTCCCGTCCCAGTCCACGTCCGCGTCGCTTTCCACAATCAGCGCGTAACGGTTCGGCTGTACACTCTCGTCCTGATAGAAGATCCAGTGGTCGATTTCGATCCCGTGCGCCTTCTCGAACATCTCGATGGTGGTGCGGGCGTCCTCCTCACTGAACTTCTCCCCGGCGATATTGAACATCTGTCCTTTCCGGAAGACGAAAGACACCAGCGGGCATTTGCCCCGGAATCCCCTGACCTCGACCACGTCCTTCAGCCGGTAGCGGTAAAGGCCCGCCTGCGTGGTGATCAGAATTTCATATTTCTGTCCGATTTCCACCTGATCGAGCGTCAGATACCGCTCCGGCTCCTCGCCGTAGGGGACGAATTCATAGAAGCAGCTGTCGGTGAGCAGCTGCATATCGGTGCTTTCCAGGGCATAGCAAGCCGCCACAAGGCCTTCGGACGCACCGTAGATGGAAAAATCAAACGGGACGTCCCCGGCCACGGAGCGGATATGGTCCGCCGCGGATTTGAACGAGGCGTTTCCGATGCCGCAGATCACCGCCAGGTTCGGCCACAGACGGCGCAGCAGCGTCCCGTCAAAACCTTGCTCGAACTGTTTTCTCAGATATGCCGCCCGCGCGGGATCCGCCTTGGCGTATTTTTCGTAATGCTTCCGCGCCTCCGGCGTCAGGTCGACGTTTTCGCTGATGCCGCCTTTTTCAATGTCGTCCACAATCGTGCGCCAGTTCTTTCTGAGATAGGAGAGCTGGCTGACGTTGACGCTGAAAAAGACCGAAAACATGAACGTTGCGTCCGGATCCGCCAGCGCGAAACGGTACATGCAGTAAATATAGTCCCCGTCGTGCATGTCGTACATCCGCCTGGACGGCTGCATCAGAATAAAGGGGTAGAACCGTCCGTATTCCCGCGCGCCGATCTCGGCGATGTTGCTGCAGGGCGTGCCGTCCGGCAGCGTCTCGTTTGTCGCGGGCGACAGGTACACGCCCCTGCCGGGAAGGTATTTTTTTCCCTGTTCCTTCAGCGCCTTTGCGCCCAGCGCCAGCGCCCGGGTCCAGGTGTAGCGAACGTAAGCCTTTAAGGAGGCGGTTGTCGCCGGAATGTACTTCGGCACGCCGGAGGAGCCGGAGGTGCGGGAATACCCGAGCACCTTTGAGGCGGTGATCAGGTTGATTTTCATCGGCGCTTCCGCGCCGCGTTCGAGGCGGCGGAGACTTCCGTTCCCTTTGATGACCATGAGACGCATGGCAAGGCGGCTCACTGTTTTACGAAGCATTGCAAACATCCTCTTTATGTATTATTTCGGCAGGCCGAGCCTGCCCATGTAGCTTTCCGTCATCCCTGCCCAGGGATAGGCGTTCATATATTCGCCGCGGTAGGCGTCCACCGCGTCGATGTTTCCCTGAAGGAACCGGTAAAGGTCGCATTCCAGCTTCTCCGGCAATACGCGCATCTGTCCCTTCCGGATCTCGATGATATCCCCGATTCCGTATTCCTCCAGTGTGGACTTCAGCGAACGGATAATCACGTCCAGCTGCTTCTGCATCGAGCGGTCGTACAGCGCGTCTTCCCAAAGCGCCGCAAAAACGTTCGCCCGCGTGACGAAGCCGCCCTGGCGGTCGATCAGGTATGCCAGAAGCTCTTTTGCACGCGCACGCTTGAAAATCACCGGCTGATCGCCGACGAAAATATCAAATTCGCCGAAGGTTTTCACAACGACGCGGGCAGGCTCTTTTTTCGCGACCCTGCAGGCTGCCGCGTATTCGACCTCAGCGGCAAGCTTTTCCGCGTTGACGGGCTTCAACAGGTATCCGGACGCGTGCAGCCCGAAGGCGTCCAGCGCGTATTCGGAATAACCGGTCAGGAAGATCAGCGCCGCGTCCGGCTGAAGCTCCTTGATTCTTGCCGCCAGCGTGATGCCGTCCGTATCCGGCATATTGATATCGAGAATCACGATATCGGCGCGGTGGTCCTTCAGCCACGCGAGCGTATCGTCCGACCGGTGGAAGCCGGTTACGTCCGGCGCCGAAGGCAGCTCTCTGCACATGGAAACGGTCATTTCCAGAATCAGGACCTCGTCGTCCATACAAACGATCTGCATTTTTTGCCACCACTCCCATGTTCTCGCTAATAATAGTATCACGCAGTGTCCAACAAATGTCCAACAAAAACGTCATAAAACAGGTTGTTATTGAAATTATTTTTGGAAAAAACCGACGAAAAACCCGTAAAATGCCCTTCGCCGGGTTATTTTGTTTTCGGAATCCGGATCGTGACCGTCGTCCCCCGATCGACGGCGCTCTCCACCGTCAGGGTGCCGCCGCACATCTGCCCGACGCGCTCTCTGACGTTGCGCAGCCCGATGTGGGAGCCTTCCCCGTTTTCGGGCGCGTTCACGTCAAACCCCCTGCCGTTGTCCCGCACCGTGATCTCATGGCCGTCCCCGGTGCGGCGCGTCTGAATCGTGACGACGCCTTCCCGGCAGAGCCTTACGCCGTGGTTGACCGCGTTTTCCACCAGGGGCTGGATTGTGAGCGCGGGGATGCGGAAATCGAGGTCCGGCGTGTCGTATTCAAACCGGACGGAGGGAAACCGCAGCGCCTCGATCTCGGCGTAGATGCGGGTATGCTCCAGCTCCTTCTGCGCCGGGATCAGGTTCGGCTGCCCCAGGGAGTCGATATTCTGCCGCAGGTAGCTGCCGAATTTTTCCGTTGTGATAAACGCTTTTTCCGGGTCGATCCGGCACAGCGCCTGAATCGTGGACAGGGTGTTATACAGAAAATGCGGCTGGATCTGGCTCATCATGATCTGGATGCGCTGCTCGGCTTTCAGCGCCTGCTCGTGCTCCCGGACGAACTGCAGATGGAGCCAGACGTAATAGAACAGGCAGGAACTGACCGTCGCCGCCGTCAGGATGGAGATCGGACGGTTGCCGTTATCCGCAAAGGTGTCTGTCGCCACCGCCGCGACAATGATCAGCACGTTGCTGACCGGGAACACGGCGTCCCGTTTCTTGACGCGGGAATATTCCCCGATGGAAATGTACAGCAGATAAAGCAGAAGAAGCGCACTGACGATATGGCTTGTATACCCCAGCGGCCCGCGCAGAAAATGGTTGTCTGCGCTGATGCGGAAACAGATCCCCGAGAACAGCGCCGTGAAATGCATCAGCGCGTTTCCCGCCACCAGAAGCCATGCGGCCCGATAGGACTTCCGCTTGCCAACGATATAGAAAAACAGGACGATCAGCATCGGACGCACGCTGTAGCCGTAAATGCAGACCATCGTCCGCGCAAGGCTGCGGGACGTCCCGTCCCGGAGCATATAATCCGCCAGATTCTGCAGGATCATGCTGAAAACGAGGGAAACGATCACCAGCATCACGGATTTGTGTTTCTTTCTGATATACGGGTCAATCAGGACCGCGAAGGCAAGGCCCATCAGCTGCAGCAGCAGCGAGAGCAGAAGGATCCTGTTTTCGGAAAGCGTCGCCGTCATACATTCTTCTCCTTTTTTCTCTGAAAATGGTATCATAAAAAAAAGAGGCTGTCAATGTGAAAAAAACTATAATTTAATGCATATTGAACAAAATTTTTCTTTTTTTTGTTGGACATTTGTTGGACACCCTATGATATAATATTTTTAATACTGGGATAATATCAGCAAAGCTGCTGAAAAACAAACAGTTCCGAAGGGAGAGAACAGAAATGAAATTATCCGTGATCGGCGGGGGCGGCGTCCGCTCCATGTTCCTTGCAAAAAGCATCGCGCAAAAAGCGCAGGCGCTGGGGATCACCGACCTGGTCTTTATGGACAACAACGAGAAAAAACTGAACATATACGGCAGGATGGCGCAGGCCGTCGCCGCGAGGATCAATCCGGAGATCCGGTTTACGCTCACTGCGGACGCGAAAGACGCGATCTCGGACGCGGACTATGTGATCACCACCATCCGCGTGGGCGAGGACGACATGCGCGTGAAGGACGAGCGCATCGCCCTTTCCATGGGCGTGCTGGGACAGGAGACTACCGGCGCAGCAGGCTTTTCCTTCGCCATGCGCAGCGTGGACGCGCTGGCGGGCTATTGCGAAATGGTCCGGCAGTACGCGAAACCCGGCTGCAAGGTCTTTAATTTCACCAATCCCGCGGGCATCGTCTCCCAGACGCTGCGGGACATGGGGTATGATTTCACCTACGGCATCTGCGACGCGCCCAGCGGCATGCTGCGCACCTTCGAAAAGCTTTACGGCGCGCCGGAGGGCTCCGCACGGGGCGAGCTGTACGGCCTGAACCATCTGTCCTATTTCAAATCCGTGACGATCGGCGGCCGGGACGTGCTGAACGAGATCATCGAAAACGACCGGGCGTATACCGAGACGGATCTGCGCTATTTCGAAAAATCCCTTCTCCGGGAGCGGCACGCGATCCTCAACGAGTATCTTTATTATTTCTATTATCGGGAAAGGGCGGTGGCGAATATCCTCGCCGCGCCGCAGACCCGCGGCGAACAGATCGCCGAAATCAACAAAAAAATGACCGCCGAGCTGGAGCAGATCGACGTAGAAAAAGACTTTGACAAGGCCCTCGCCGTGTTCGAGCACTGGTACGGCGAGCGGGAGAACAACTATATGGCGGCCGAGTCCGGCGTGAAACGGCAGACGAAGTGGCATTTCGATCCCTTCGAGAAGGACGACGGCGGCTATGCCGGCGTGGCGCTGAAATTCATGGAGATCGTGCAGGGCGGCGCGCCGGATTCCATGATCCTCTGCGTGCCGAACAACGGCGCTGTCGAAGGCCTTCTGGATTCCGACGTGGTGGAGATCACCTGCGATATCGCCGGCGGCGAGGCGATCCCCCATCGGTTCGGCAGGGTGGACGAGCAGAACCTCGAGCTGATCCGCCGCGTGAAGATCTACGAGCGGCTGGGCAGCGAGGCGATCCGCACAAAGTCGAGAACAAAAGCGATCGAGGCGCTCACGCTGCACCCGCTGGTGGCAAGCTACAGCCTTGCGACGGCGCTTACAGACGCATATCTGGAGCATAACAAAGCGTATACGGAGGGGTGGAAATGAGTTTTATCGCCGGCGCAGCAGCCGCGAACGTAGACCTGCTGTATGAGAATATGCCCCGGCTCCCCGCCCCCGGCGAGGAGATCTATACCGACCGGTTTTCCCTGCAGCTGGGCGGCGGACTTGCCGCCACGCTGATCAACATCGGCCGCCTCGGGATCCCCGCAAGAATCGCCACGGAGCTGGGCGACGACCTGTTCTCCGGCTTTGCGCGGACGGAATTTGAAAAAAGCGGCGTCGCGCCCCTGAACCTTTATCACGGCGGCAGGATCCCGGTGAACATCACCAGCGCCGTGATCCTGCCGGACGACCGCAGCTTTATCAGCTACGGCAAGGGAGAGATGGAGGACGGCGAGGCGGCGAAGGCGGCGTTCTATGAGATGGCGACAGGCGCGAAAATCTGCCTGATGACCTCCGGCGGCTTTACTGAGGTTTACAGAAAACTCAAGTCCGAAGGGACGGTCATGGTGCTCGATATGGGCTGGGACGACGCGCTGAGCTTTGAGACCTATGCGGACCTGTTCGATATCGCGGATTATTACACCCCCAACCGCAAGGAGGCGGAAAAGCTCACCGGCTGCGCCGACCCCCGCGACGCGGCAAAGGCGATGAAACGGTATTTTGCGAACGTCGTGGTCAAGGCGGATAAAGACGGCTGTTACGGGATCGACGGGTCCGGGCTGTTCTTCTGCCCCTCGGTGGAGGAGTTCCGTCACGTGGATTCCACCGGCGCGGGGGACGCGTTCCTCGCCGGGTTCTGCTACGGGCTGTATCACGATTATCCGCTGCGGGACTGCATTGAGTTCGGCAATATCACCGGCGGCAAGGCCGTCACGGCGGTGGGCGCGCTTTCCGCGTTCGTCGGCGAGGCGGAGCTGCTGACCTATAAAAGAAAAATCGAGGAGCGCAGATCATGACGGAATCGAAAGGATATTTTGACGAATCCATGCCGCGCGAGGTGCTGGAGTATTATCTTGCCCATGCGGCCAGCGCTCAGTGGATCACCATGAGCGACACGCTGGAGGACGACATCCGCGTGATATTGAAGACCGGGATCAAATTCCTCGGCAGAGCGGCGGGCATCTGGAAGGGCGACCGTCCGGAGGAAGAGCATTTTGCGGCGGTTCGCGCGGCGGCGGAGAAGATCCACGCCGCCGACCCGGAGGTGATCCTGCAGGCGTGCATTTTTGAGGCGATTTACAGGGATGACGTGGAATCGGTCAGGATCCCCGCCTGGGTATTCGAGGCGTTCGGCCTGCCGGTCGAAGACCGCTGCTTCGATTACGACGCCTGCCTGTTCCCCAAGGGCACCAAGACCTGGGACTGCATGCCGGACCTCTCCCGGACGGAATCGCAGATGTGGTTCTATTACCGGGGCCGCCGTTATATCGACTGCGGCTGCGAGGCGTTTCATATGGGGCAGATCCATCTTTACACCGGCCGCGACCGGGGATATAAGGGCATCAGCCGGGTGCTGGAGCTTCTGCGCGCTTACGCGAAGGAGCACGCCCGCCGGCATAAGGTCATTTTCGACGCCCATTCCCATTCCCTTGTGGTGTACGGCAAAAGCCTTCTGGATTACAACGCCATGCCGCTGACGCGCTATCCCGTGCTGGACCGTCCCGGCGAAAAGCTGGTGCTGGTGCGCGAGGGCAAATCCGGCGGCGGCGTCTCTCAGGAAGGCGTTCATGAAAAAGCGCTGCCTTTCCTGTATGAATATGACAATTGGGGCGGCAGAGACCGTTGGGCGTACGAGCATCAGACCTATGAGCAGCGCGCCTGGAACCAGTGGTGGGGCGGCGACCAGATCTCCTGGTTTGCGAACCAGCCCGAGGAGGAACGCAACAAATTCCTTGACTATACGTTCAAATGGACGGCGGTGAACAACCCCGACGGATTCTTCGCCTTCCCGCTGATGCGCGGCATCGGCGCCGGCGGCGACGGGCAGGAGATGTGTTATAAGCTCAACGACCGGTCCGATGCCTGCCCCGGCGGTTTTTCGCAGGAGGACGCGCTGAAAAAGATCCTGGAGACCGGCTATGAAAAATACCGCGCATACGCCAATCCCTCCATGCTGGACTACGGCGGGAAGGATGAGGACGATCCGGAAACCGGCGCGCGCTATCCGGAAAAAGTGGTGCTTTACGGCAGTTTTCAGCCCTGTGTCGGCGCGACGGCGGACGATTCCAACAGCGAGATCACGCGTATGTATTATATCGGCGACGGAAAATATTCCCTCTCTTTTGTCATGCCTTTTGCCGGGGAATACGACTTTGCCGTCTCCGCCTGGGGGACCCTGTCCGCCTGTACAAGCACGGCGAACCCTTTTCCCTTCTCCGGCACCGGCAGCAAGGGCAGTCTTGTGATCCCGCAGGATAATACCGTGGTACGCGTTACGTTTACTTACATGAAAGACGATATTCAGGTCGAAATGATCGATTGAAAGGCGGATTTTTTATGAAGCAGACATCGTTTTACCTTGTGACGGACAACCATTATGTATCCCGAAAGGTCTGGGTCGAAGGCAAACCCTTTACCCATCGGGAGCGGGGCGATCAGATCGCGCTGAAGGCCACGCCGGAGATCCTTGACACGTTTCTTGAGAAAATTCTCGCGGATGAGACGACCGACACCGTGATCTTCACCGGCGACAACGTCAACAACGGCGATATGGCGTCCCATTATGAGTTCCGCGAACGGCTTGAGAGGCTGACCGCCGCAGGCAAGAAGGCCTACGTCATCACCGCCACCCACGATTACTGCGGCGCCGGCGACGACGAGAACGGGTTCAGCGCCTGCCGCTACACCGAGACCGGCACCGAGCCCACCGAATTTATGCGCAAGGCGGAGCTGCTGGACTTCTATTTCGATTACGGCCCGAAGCAGGCGCTCAGCCTGCACCGGGAGAGCGGCTCCTATGTGGTGCAGCTGGGCGAGGGCGTCCGTCTCGCCATGATCTGCGACAACGGCAACGGCAGAAGCCACTGCGGTCTGTTTGAGGACGGGACGGCGTGGCTGCGGGAGCAGATCCGCGCGGCAAAAGCGGCGGGCGAATATATCCTGCTGGCGACCCACCACCCGGTGCTGCCGCCCTGGGACGTGTTTGAAAAAGCCGCCCCCCACGAGCTTTACGGCGGGAACCGTGAAATGCGGCAGCTGATGTGCGAGGAAAATGTCCGTGTGATCTTCACCGGCCACACGCACGTTCAGAATATCCGCAAATATACCGACTCCGAGGGCCGGTGGTTCCTGAACATTGCCACCATCGCCCTTGTCAACGCGGCGGGCAAGATGCGCCGGGTCACGGTGGACCCGGACGCCGGCGTCTGCGACGTGCGGAGCGTCGGCTTTGAGCGGATCAACGGTCTCGACACCGGGGACCGGACCGCCTACGAATATCTGCACGCACTGAATTTCCCCGGCATCCTCGAGGATCTTCTGCCGCTTGCGGTCAGCGATTACGAGGCATTTCTTTCGCTGGCGGAGGGATTCCTGCCCGTCGACCAGCTGAGAAAACATAAAACGGCGGTGCGTACGCTCTGCAAAAAGCTGCAGAAGATGAAGCTGTCGACCGCCGCGAAATTCGGCTCCGGGTGGAAGAATATGTCGCCCGAGCAGCGCGAATACGCGAAAAAGGAACCGCTGCAGAACGCGATTTTCGGCGTGCTTCGCCATATTTATCCCGGCAACCCGCCCTACGGCCCCGACACCGCGGAGTATCAGGCGGTCCTCGGGATCGCCCGGAAGCTGGACCGTTACGTCCGCCGTTTCCGCATAGAGAAGGTGCAGTCGCTGATCCCGGAGGGGTCTTCGCTGGAAGAGATGGCGAAGGATTTCCTGTATAATACCCGCACCGGCGACGACGACGCGATCCGATTTGATCTCAAATAGTCATACCATATTATATTTAATGAAACGGAACGATTTTAACCCCTTGCCGGAAATCCGCGTTTCCTGCGAAACCTGGCGAATGACCGAGCTGACGTTTGAGAGCGAAACGTCCTACGCCGATCCGTTTGCGGACGTGACGGCCGATCTTGTGCTGTCCGGCGCGGGCGGGGAATATCTGATTCCCTGCTTCTGGGACGGCGGCAATATCTGGCGCGTGCGCTTCGCTTGCCCCGCGGCGGGCGTATGGCGGTTCCGGACCGTCTGTTCCGACCGGGAAAACGCCGCGCTGCACGGCAGAACGGGCGAGGCGGTCTGCGCGCCGTATGAAGGACCCCTGGACGTTTACCGGCACGGGTTTGTCACGACGCGGTACAAAAAAAGATATTTCACTTACGCGGACGGCACGCCGTTCTTCTATCTCGGCGACACCCATTGGAGCCTGGGGGAGGAGACGGCGCAGATGGTCCGGACCGTCGGCGAAAAACGAATCGCGCAGGGCTTTACCGTCTGGCAGAGCGAGCCCATCGGCGCGCAGTTCGATCTTGCGAAGGGCGTGACGGAGGCGGATATCGCCGGGCTGCGGGATTACGATGAAAAATTCAGGATCATCGCGGATCTCGGCTTTACCCACGCCAACGCACAGTTTTTCTTCCCTTCCCGCATGGACGCGTGCATTGCCGCCCACGGCGGATATTCCGATCAGCTGATCTCCGGCGTCGCGGGCGGGAAAGAATCCCGGATGCCCGGGCTTTCCGCGCAGGCGCAGGGCTATCTCGGCCGGCTGGCAAGGTACTGGGTTGCCCGGTACGGCGCATTCCCGGTGCTCTGGACGCTGGGGCAGGAGGTCGACGACGATTTCTATTGGACCGAAACCTCCGCGCAGCGGTGGAACGCAGTCAACAACCCGTATAAGATCGTCGCGGAGCTGATGGCCCGGTATGACCCTTACGGGCATCCGCTTACCGCCCATCAGGAGAACGCCGCGCTGGTCGGCGCTTACGGCAGCGGCGCGGGCGTGCGGGAAAAACGCCGCGTTTATAACAATACGCAGCCCTCCGCCTTCCGGGACGTTCCTGCCCATACCTTTTACGCTGTCCAGTGGAGCCCGCCGCTGAACGGGCCCGGCGATCGGAAAACCGAGCGGGATTTCCGGCACAACGGTCAGGGCAAGCCCGTGATCAATTACGAGGGACGCTACTGTTACCTGTGGACGAAGAATTTCGGCTCCCGCATGCAGGGATGGGCGTCTTATCTGAGCGGGATGTTCGGCTACGGCTGGGGCGGACAGGACACCTGGAGCTATCTCAACGCTTACGATGAGGATAAAGATACCGACGACGGCGTGGATACGGTCACCTCGGCGGAGAAAACCGCCGCCGACTGGCGCGGTGCGATGGAATACCCGTCTTCTTATCAGGCGGGATATATGCGCCGGTTCTTTGAGCAGATCCCGTGGCATGCGCTGATCCCGCGGTTTGACAATCCGTCGTATTTCAGACCGTCGCCGAAGGTTTACGCGTATCTCGCGGGAAACAGAGACAATACGGAAATCGTTATATATTTTTATTCGTTTACCGATCAGACGGTCGCCGAACGCCCGAATTCCACGCCGGAGGGCGGCGTCGGCACCGGCACGCTGGGACGGCTCGTCCCGAACGGAACGTATCAATACCGGTGGTTCGACCCGATCGCCGGTGAATATATCGGCGACGGTTTGTTTACCGCTTCCCCCGACGGGACTCGGCGGCTCGGGCCGAAACCGAGAACCACGGATCTGGTTCTGCTGATCCGAAAAACCGCACAGGATGCGCCTGTAAGTCAGACGTATCCGAACGACAAAGGAGGGTATGGAGTATGAAAAGATCGATTGCGCTGATTCTGGCCGCGCTCCTGCTGCTGAGCTCCGCTGCGCCGACGGTGTTTGCCGCCGACGGCAACAGCGCCGCCCTGCCGTCGGCCGCCATACAGAATCTTGAAAAAATCGGCGGCGGGATCGGCAGCCTGCTCGGACGGATCCTGAAGCTGATCACCTTCCGGGATGAAGCAAGGATCCGGAAAGCGGACGTCCGCGATCCGGCGGGCGAGGCGAGCAATACCGCGCTTTTTGACGGCGCGGCGGAGCAGAAGCTTACCGCCGAGACGTGGAGAGTCGTCGAGCTGAGCTTTGAGAGCGGGAAAGCTTATGCGGATCCTTTCAACGATATTACGCTCGATCTGCTGCTTTACGGGAACGGCAGACGCTACACCGTCCCCGGCTTCTGGGACGGCGGCGACACCTGGCGGGTGCGGTTCGTTTGCCCGGCGGCAGGCGTATGGCAGTGCAAAACCGTCTGCTCCGACGCGGCGAACGCCGCGTTGAACGGCAGAACGGCCACGGTGGACTGCGCCGCTTACACAGGCGACCTTGAGATCTATAAACACGGCTTCGTCACCACCCGTTACGGTGAAAAATACCTGACCTACGCGGACGGAACGCCGTTTTTCTACCTCGGGGACACCCACTGGAACTTCGGTACCGAACCGATGAATGTTGTGGCCGCCGTCAGCGAAAAGCGCGCTTCCCAGGGGTTTACCGTCTGGCAGAGCGAGCCCAACGGCGACTTTACGCCTGACTACGACCTGACCGACGGCGTTTCGCAGGAGGATATCGAAGGCCTCCATATGCTGGATGAGCGGTATGCCATGATTGCCGAACAAGGTCTTGTCCATGCAAATGCAGAGTTCTTCTTTCCTCCTCTCATGGGCTCCCTGATTGAGAACAACGGCGGCTATTCCGAAAAAACCGTCACCGGCCGGGTGTTGGGAAAGCGTATGACCGCCAACGAGATTTCCGATCAGGCGAAGACCTGTCTTGAAACCCTCTCCCGCTACTGGGTGGCCCGTTTCGGCGCCTACCCCGTAATCTGGACTTTGGGGCAGGAGGTGGACAACGATTTCTACGACGCGGAATACAGCAAAGGCGATTGGAACAGCCTCAATCAGCCCTATCGGTTCGTTGCGGAATACGTGGCGAAATACGATCCCTACGACCAGCCCGTCACCGCCCATCAGGAGAGCACCGGCAACACCGTGGCCTTCGGCAGCGGCGAGGGCACCGGCGAATGGAATATGATCTATTACCTGAACGGTTCCCCGTCTGCTTTCCGCAACGTGCCTGCTCATACCATGTACGCGGCCCAGTGGAGCCCGAAGCTCACAGCACGGGACGACTTTGTTTCCTCCAAGGACTACTGGTACAACGGACAGGGCAAGCCCGTCGTGAACTATGAGGGACGCTACTGTCATTACTGGACCAAGGATTTCGGCGCGCGGATGCAGGGCTGGGCCGCCTATCTGAACGGTCTTTACGGCTATGGCTGGGGCGGTCAGGGCACCTGGTACTACACGGAGAGCTTTAATCCGGAGACCCCGTCGAACGACGGCGTGGATACCGTCTCCACAGAGGAAAAGGTGACGATGCACTGGCAGGACGCCATGGAATATGCCTCTTCCTATCAGGTTGGCTATATGCGCCGATTTTTTGAGAATATCGAATGGTACAACCTCATCCCGCGCTTTGGCAGCTGGTCCTGTTTTGTGCCCGCATCCAACGTCTACGCCTACTGCGCAAGCAACCGGACAAATACGGAGATCGTCGTGTACTTCTACTCCTTCTCCGATCCGGACGTCGGCGAAAAGCCGAACGGGAAGGGCTACGGCGGTATTCTGACCGGAACCGTAGGCAGTCTTGTCCCCTTCGCGGAGTATACCTATCAATGGTTCGACCCGATCAACGGGGAATTCGTTGAAGAAGGCGTCTTCAAAGCGTCTGCCGTCGGTACCTGGTTCGCGGGGCTTCGGCCGGACGATACGGATATGGTGCTGCTGATCCAAAAAAAATAATTAAAGAAAAATATAAAAAGGAGAAAAATCGATGAAACTGAAACGAACGATCGCACTGGTTTTGTCCGTCATCCTGCTGATGACCGCAGTCGCGCCGAGCGTCTTTGCCGCCGACGGGCATGAGGCTGCGCAGCCGTCTTCGGCGGTTCTGAACCTTGAGAAAATCGGCGGCGGGATCGGCAATTTGTTCGGCTGGTTCCTGAAGCTGATCACCTTTACCGATGAGTCCCGGCATGAAAAAGCGCAGCCCCGCGACGCCGCGGGGGAGGCGAGCGACGCCGCGCTGTTCGACGGCGAGGCGGAGCAGACGCTCGCCGCCGAGACCTGGCGCGCGGTGGAGCTGAGTTTCGAGAGCGAAAAGGCTTATGAGGATCCGTTCAACGACGTGACGCTGGATCTTCTGCTGTACGGCAACGGCAGGCGTTATACCGTTCCCGGCTTCTGGGACGGCGGCAACACCTGGCGGGTGCGGTTCGTCTGCCCGGCGGCAGGGGAGTGGCAGTGCAGAACCGTCTGCTCCGATGAAACGAACGCCGCCCTGCACGGCAGAACGGCAGCGGTCAGCTGCGCCGCATACAGCGGTGAGCTTGCCGTCTATCAGCACGGCTTCGTCACCACCCGTTACGGTGAAAAATATCTGACGTACGAAGACGGCACGCCGTTCTATTATCTCGGCGATACCCACTGGCAGCTCGGCGACGAGACGTATGAGATGGTGCAGACGATCTGTGATAAACGTGTGTCGCAGGGCTTCACCGTCTGGCAGAGCCAGCCCGGTTCCTACAACGCCAACATCATTGACGGCGTGGACGACGCCGACATGGAAGGCTTCCGCCACATTGACACGCATTTCAAAATCATTGCCGAATCCGGCCTGACCCATGCCAACACCGAGTATTTCTGGCCGCTGGCCGGTATGTCGCCGCTGATCCGCGCCCACGGCGGCTGGACCGAGCCGAAGCTCACGGGCATGCTCGGCACCAAGAAGGTCACCATGCCCGACCTTTCCGACGAGGCGAAGGCTTATCTTGAAAAGCTCTCCCGCTACTGGGTCGCGCGGTACAGCGCTTACCCCGTGATCTGGAGCCTCGGGCAGGAGATCGACAACGACCCGTATCAGGACGAAAACTCCGAGTGGAACGCCGTCAACAATCCCTATAAATATATGGCGGAATATCTCGGCAAGTACGATCCCTACGCCCATCCCGTGACCGCGCATCAGGAAAGCACCGGCGACACCGTGGCCTACGGCAACGGTCTGGGCACCGGCGAGGTGAAAATGATCTGGTATCCCGGCGCGCAGCCCTCCGCGTTCCGCAAGGTCGAGGCGCACACCATGTACGCTTCCCAGTGGCATCCGCACCTCACAAAGCGCGACGACTATATGTCCGCCCGCGACTATTGGTATAACGGTCAGGGCAAGCCCGTCGTGAACTTCGAGGGCCTTTACTGCTATCTGTGGACGAAGAACTACGGCGCGCGGGTACAGGCGTGGGCGTCGTACCTCACCGGGCTTTACGGCTGCTCCTGGGGCGGCCAGCCCACATGGGCTTATCAGAACGGCTTTGACCGTGACGTCGATTCCGACGACGGCGTGGACGTGATCCGCGCCTCGGAAAAGCAGGCGGCGACCTGGCAGGATGCGCTGGAATACCCGTCCACCTATCAGATGGGCTATATGCGCTCCTTTATGGAACAGCTCGAATGGTACAACCTGATCCCGCGGTTCAACAACCTTGCGTATTTCGTGCCGTCCTCCGATGTGTACGCCTACTGCGCGAGCAATAAGGCCAATACGCAGATCGTCGTTTATTTCTACTCCTTCACCGATCCGACCGTCGGCGAAAAGATCAATACCGAAAAATACGGCGGCATTATGACCGGCACCGTCGGCAGTCTTACGCCCTTTGCGGAGTATACCTATCAGTGGTTTAACCCCATCACCGGCGAATACGGCGAGGAAGGGACCTTCAAGGCCTCCGTCATCGGTACCTGGTTCGCAGGGCTTCGTCCCGCCGACACGGATTACGTGCTGCTGATCAAAAAGGCATAAGAACTGTTTTATCACAATCAATTTAAGGAGGATTTGTCATGAGTACCCTGAAAAAAATCGTCGCCTTTCTCAGCCTTCCGCTGGCATTCCTGATGCTGGTCACCGGGCTTTCCGTGATCCCGAAGGGCAGGCAGGAAAAACTCGAGGCGCAGATCGCGTCTGAGTCCGAAGAGGAATTCACTCCCGTGCTGCGGTTTGCCGTCGCGTCCGACGTGCATATCTCCGCCGGGGACGATACGACGGCGAAACGTCTTGAAAAGCTGTTTGAAACGGCTTACGCCTACGCCCATTCCCAGCCTTATTCCACGCTGGACGCGGTGCTGCTGGTGGGCGACAACTGCGACAGCGGCTCCGACGAGGAGTATGAGATCCTTCTGGACGTGATCAACAGCAACCTGCGTCCGGAGGAGACAAAGCTCATCACCGTGATGGGCAACCATGAATTCCGTTATACCGGCCATGAGGGATATGTTAAGTACATGGGCGAGGAGCTGGATAAGCATGTGGTGGTCAACGGCTTCCACTTTATCGGCATGTCCCCCAGCCCCTCCGACGTATGGCACACGCCCTCCCAGCTGTTCTGGATGGCCTCCGAGCTGCGCAAGGCCGCGGCGGACGATCCCGACAAGCCGATCTTCACCATGCAGCACGGCCATATCTGGAACACCGTATACGTCAGCCGCAGCTGGTATACCCAGATGGCGCTGCCGCTGCATATGGTCTTCGCGCAGTACCCGCAGGTGATCAACTTCTCCGGCCATTCCCACGGCCCCATCAACAACCCGCTGGATATCTGGCAGAACAGCTATACCCAGATCGGCACGGGCACGCTCAATTATTTTGAGATGGAGCGCGATATCGGCGACAACACCGTTCCCGAGGGCTCCCGCAACGCGGCGCAGTATCTGATCCTCGAGGTCGACGCGCAGAACCGGGTGCGCGTGCAGCCTTACAACATCCTGACCGAGGATTTCATGAAAACCCCCACGACGAAGGACGACCCGGAGAAAAATATCGTCTATCAGATCGACGATCCTACGGATCCCAACAATTTCGCCTATACCTCGGCGCGCAAAAAGACCGCGACCGCTCCGCAGTTCAGCGCCGGCGACGAGGTTCGTGTTGATGCGGCCTCCGCGGACAGCGTGACGCTTTCCTTCCCTCAGGCGCAGGACGACGTGTGCGTCTACGGCTACCGTATTCAGCTGAAGGAAGAGGGAAAACTGCTGAAGAAGATCGAAAAAGAGATCTATTCCGAGTATTATTTCGAGCCCATGCCCGAAACGCTTTCGGTCACGGTCGGCGGTCTGAAGGCCGGCACGACCTATACCGCCTCCGTGATCCCGCTCAACGTCTGGCTGCAGAAGGGCGAGGCGATCGAGGTCACCTTCACCACCGCTCCCTGATCCGTGATGGGCAATCGGACTGTATACGCCGGGGAATCCCGCAATGAGATCTCGTTTCCTCTGGGCGGCCTCGGCACCGGCTGCATCGGGCTTGCGGGCAGCGGCCGCCTGATCGACTGGGAGATTTTCAACCGCCCGAACAAAGGCGGCGACAACGGCTTCAGCCATTTCGCCGTCAAGGTCTCCCGCGGCGGCCGCACGCTGGACGCGCGTGTGCTGACGGGCGATGAGAAAAAAGATCTTTCCGGCGCTTACGGCCACGGGTTCGGCCAGGGCCTGAGCAGCGTCTCCATGCAGGGATTCCCGCATTTCAGAGACTGTGTGTTCACCGGGGAATTCCCCGTCGCCACGGTGGAATTTATCGACGATACCTTTCCCGGCAGGGTCAGCCTGACCGGCTGGAACCCGCTGATCCCCCTGAACGACCGCGATTCCGGCATTCCGGCTGCGTTGTTCGAGATCGCCGTTGAGAATACGACGGACGGGCCGCTGGAATACCATGTGGCGGGGACGCTGCGCAATCCGTCCGAAGGGTCCGTCAACCGGTTCTCTCAGACGCAGGGCGGCAGCTTCCTGCACCTGACGCAGACGAAATATCAAAAAGACGCGCCGGAATACGTCGAGATGACGCTCGGCACGTCCTGCGTGCGGGACGTTTCCCGGCAGGAATTCTGGTACCGGGGCGGCTGGAACGACGGGCTGGAGCGCTACTGGCGCAATTTTACCGAGAACGACGCGCTGCCGGACCGCCGGTATGACGCGCCGGGGAACCGGGATCCCGGCACGATCTGCGCGCGGCGCTTTCTCAGGCCCGGCGAGACGGCGAAAATCCGGTTCGTCATTGCCTGGTACGCGCCGAACTGTTATAACTACTGGAACCCTTATAAAGAAAAAACCGGGGACGGCGGCGAGCGCGACGTCCTCTGGAAGAATTATTACGCGGAGCTCTTCCGCGGTTCCGCCCACGCGGCGGAATATGCGCTGGCGCAGTGGGACCGTCTGTGGACGGAAACGATGCGGTATCACGACGCGATTTTTTCATCCTCCCTGCCCGAAACGGCGGCGGAGGCGCTGGCAAGCGCCGTCGGAGTGCTGAAAAGCCCCACGGTGATGCGCCTGCAGGACGGCTCCTTCTACGGCTGGGAGGGCGTGTGGGAACACGGCGGCTCCTGTGAGGGCACCTGTACCCACGTCTGGAATTACGCCTACGCCCTGTGCTTCCTGTTCCCTCAGCTAGAGCGCACGATCCGCGAAACGGATTTTCGGTATAATCAGGACGATACGGGACGCATGGCGTTCCGGATGCAGCTTCCCCTCGGACGGCAGCGCAGCGGCTTCCGCGCCTGCGTGGACGGGCAGATGGGCGGTGTGATCAAGACCTATCGCGAATGGAAGCTGAGCGGCGACGACGAATGGCTCCGCGGTCTGTGGCCCGGGGTGAAGAAAAGCCTGGAATACGCCTGGAGCGAAGAAAACCCCGACCGCTGGGACCGGGACCGCGACGGCGTGCTGGAAGGACGGCAGCACCACACCCTGGATATGGAGCTGTTCGGCCCCTCCTCCTGGCTGGAGGGCTTTTATCTCTGCGCCCTTCGCTGCGGCGCCGAAATGGCGCGGCGCGTGGGCGAGCCGGACGCGGCGGCGGAATATGAAGCTCTGTTCGCGAAAGGGAAGCGATGGAGCGATGAAAACCTGTTCAACGGCCGCTGGTACTGCCAGAAAATCGACCTTGGCGACAAGGAGCTGCTGGCGCCCTATGAAGACGCCGGCGGTTACTGGAACGACGAGTCCGGCGAGATCAAATACCAGATCGGCGAGGGCTGCGAGATCGACCAGTGTCTTGCCCAGTGGCACGCGAACCTCTGCGGCGCCGGCGAGATTTTTGACAAGGCGCAGCTCCGCACCGCGCTGGAGTCGGTTTATCGGAACAACTATCTGCCCGATATGCGGTCCCATTACAACACCTTCCGCCTGTTCGCCGTCAACGACGAGGCTGGCGCGATCATCTGCTCGTTCCCCGAGGGCGTAAAAAAACCGGCGATCCCGATCCCCTACGCGCAGGAGTCCATGCACGGCTTTGAATACGCGCTGGCGGGGCTGATGATCTCGGAGGGCATGATCGACGAGGGGATGCGCATCGTTACGTCGATCCGGGACCGTTACCGCGGCTGCAACCGCAACCCGTTCAACGAGCTCGAATGCGGCTCCAACTATGCCCGCAGCATGGCGTCCTTCGCGCTGCTGCCGATCTTTTCCGGCTTCCGGTTCGATCTGCCCGACGGCAGGCTCGGGTTCGATCCCGTGCTGCCCGGCGACTTCCGCGCTCCCTGGTTCGCCGGCGGCGCGTGGGGCGTTTTCGAAAAAACCGGGGAACGGACCGAGCTCACGGTGTTTTCCGGCAGCCTGCGGCTTTCCCGCCTCTCTCTGCCCTATTGCCGGACGGTCCGCGCGCTTGCCGCGGACGGGGTTGAAATCCCCTTTGCGCTTTGCGGCGGAGAACTGACCTTCCGCGCTGAAATCAAACAAAAGCTTACCGTATTGCATTAAAAAGACAGCTGAGGTATTTCAAAATGAAAACAACGCCGGAAATATACGACCGCGCCCGGGCGCTTGTCGAACAGATGACCATTGAAGAAAAGCTGAGCCTGATCGTGGAGACCGCCGAGGCGGTGGAGCGGCTCGGCATCCCGAAATACTACCACGGCAACGAGGCGCTGCACGGAGTGGTGCGGCCGGGGAAATTCACCGTTTTTCCGCAGGCGATCGCCTTCGGCGCCATGTTTGACGACGCGTTCCTCGAGCGGATCGCCGAAGCGATCTCCGACGAGGCCCGCGCGAAGTATTTCCACGGCGAAAAAGAGGAAAACGGCGGCAAGCCCTACGACGGGCTCTACAACGGCCTTCTGACCTTCTGGTCGCCGGACCTGAACCTTGCGCGGGACCCTCGCTGGGGCAGGACCGCCGAGACCTACGGCGAGGACCCGTATCTTTCCGGCAAAAACGGCGCGGCCTTCGTGCGGGGCCTTCAGGGAAACGACCCGGATTATCTGAAAGCCGTGGCGACCCCAAAGCATTTCACCGCAAACAACGAGGAGCACAACCGGTTTTCCTGCAACGCGGTGATGAGCGAGAAAACCTTCCGCGAATACCATCTCGAGCCCTTCCGCATGGCGGTGCAGGAGGGCCATCCCGAGGCGGTCATGGCGGCGTATAACGCGGTCAACGGCGTGCCCTGCCATGGAAACCGCCGGATGCTGACGCAGATCCTGCGGGGCGAATGGGGCTTTGACGGCTATGTCACCTCCGACTGCGGCGGCGTGAGCAGCCTGTGGGACTCCCATCACAAGGAGCCGGACGAGGTCTCCGCGGCCGCTGCGGCGCTGAACGCGGGGATCGATCTGGAATGCGGCGAGCATTTCTTTAAACTGTATCTCAAACAGGCGCTGGAAAACGGCAGCGTCACGCAGGAACGGATCGACGAGGCGGTGCGCCGCGTGCTGATCGCCCGCATCAAGACCGGGCAGCTCGACGCGCCCGAGTCGCTGCCCTGGTACAACACGCCGTTTTCGGTGATCGCCTGCGAGGAACACGGCCGCCTTGCTTATGAAGCGGCGGTAAAATCCGCGGTCCTGCTGAAAAACAACGGCGTTCTGCCGCTGCAATCAAAGGGGATCACTGTCGCGGTCTGCGGCAACAACGCGGACGTGGCGCAGTTCGGCGATTACAGCGGCGTTCCGGTGCATCCGCCGGTCACCCCGCTGGCGGGGATCCGCGCCTATGAAGACGTGCGTGTGATCTACACGCCCTGGCAGTATACCGAGACCGGCGAGGATTATAAAACGGTGCCCGGGGCGTATCTTTTCCACGGCGACGCGGCGGGCGTCGTCGGCAGTTATTTTGAAAACGACGGCTTTGCGGGGCTTCCCAGAACGCGGAACGATCCGATCCTCGATTTCAAATGGGACGATCAGATGCCGGACCCGCTGATCACTTCAGACAAGTTTTCGATCATCTGGCGGGGCGAGATCGAAGCGCCCTATTCCGGTGAATACCGCTTCCACGCCCGCGCCCAGGGCGGCGCGCAATGTACGCCGCCGGAGCTGACGCTGGGAGACGGCGCTTATGAAGACGGCGACCCGATCCGGCTCAGGCGCGGCGAGCGGATCCCGTTCCTTCTGCATTTTGTCAAGAATACGGAGAAGCCCGGCTGCACGCTGACCTGGCAGATCACGCCGGACGAGGCGGCCAACGACGTGTTTGCCGCCGAGACCGAAGCCGCCGCGAAGGCGGACGCGGTGATCGCGGTGGTCGGGCTCGGCATCATGTATGAACGGGAGGGGCGCGATAAAACCGACCTATCCCTTCCGCGCGAGCAGCTCGCGCTGCTGAAAAAGCTGCGCAAGGTCAACGAGAATCTGATCGTTGTGCTGGAAAACGGCAGCGCCGTGGCAATGCCGTGGATCGCCGAAAACGCCGCCGCGATCCTCGACGTGTGGTATCCCGGCGAGCGGGGCGGAACGGCGATCGCGGATCTGCTGTTCGGCAAGGTCTCGCCCTCCGGCAGACTGCCGCTGGCGTTCCCGGAAAAAACGGAAGACCTGCCGCCCTTCGACGATTACGAGATGGCGCACGGCAGAACCTATATGTATCGCAAAATCAAACCGCTGTTTGAGTTCGGTTTCGGCCTGTCCTACACCCGGTTCGCGTATTCCGACCTGCGGGAGACGGCGGACGGCGTCGCCGTGACGGTGACGAACGTGGGCGATATGGAAGCCGACGAGGTCGCCCAGCTTTATATCGACTCCGCCGGGATGCCGGACCAGCCCCGGCTGCGGCTCAAGGGCTTCCGCCGGATCCATCTGCTGCCGGGCGAGGCGAAGACGGTTGAATTCCCGCTGAACGACGAAAGCTTTTCGCTGTTTGACAGCGAGGGCGTGCGGCGGAATTTCCCCGGCGAATACCGGCTGTACGTCGACGGGCGTCTGCCCGACGACGCGTCCCTTTGCCTCACGGTCACCCGCGCGTAACCCTCCGGAGGGATTGTCATGATAAGAATAATATATATGGTTTTAAAGACGCTGCTGATCCTGCTGACCGTACTGGGCGCGGGCAACGCGGGCTTCGCGCCGTTGATTGACGCGGAGGATCTGACCGGCGAGGTCACGCCCGCCGGCGATGAATCGCTGTATCTGCAGATGGAAGCGCAGGATGAGGGCTGGGATACCTATCTGCCCGGCCGCGTTTACGGCGGTTACCGTTACGGGCCGAGCATGATCCTCAACGGCGACGGCAGCCTTGATTTGTGGAGCGCCGCCAACGGCACCTTCGGCTACTGGGACGTGATCACCTACTCCCGGCTGTATCACGACGGGAAGGTGCGCACCAAGGAAACCGTTGCGGTGAAGCCCACCGCCGGGTCCATGGACGCGCTTTCCAACTGCGACCCCGGCGCGATCAAATTCGGCGGCTACTACTACGTCGGTTATACCTCCACGATGGATGAACGCGGTGTGGACAACGACGTGTATGTGGCGCGCAGCAAAACGCCCGGCGGCCCCTATGAGAAGTGGGACGGCGCCGGCTGGGGCGGCGACCCTGTGCCGCTGATCGACTGGCAGGGCAACCCGGATACCGGCGGCGCGATGGAGCCCTCCTTCGTCCTGATGGGCGATACGCTCTATATCTACACCAACTGGAGCGGTCCCGTTCTTGTTTCCACCGCAGACGCGACGGATGAGAACTGGCCGGCGACCGTGGTCATGCACGGCGAAGCGATCCCCGACGAATACGGGGAGATCGGGGACGTGGGAGATTCCAAAGACGTAAAATACGTGGATGAATTCGGAAGGTTCATCGCCGTGTGCACCACCAGACGCTTTACAGACGACAGCTACGTTTCCGTGTGGGAATCCTTCGACGGCCTGACCTTCCGGCCCGCCGGCGTTATGAAGAACAACACGGCGAAAAAGCTTCACAACTGCGGCATCTCCGGCAGAAGCGACGGGCACATCTGCAAGGGCGACCCGGTTTATCTGTCCTACGCCTACGGCTCCGGCTGGGGCTCCTGGGCGACAAGAATGCACAAGGTGACGCTGTCGCTTTCGGACGCGCCGAAGACGGATCCTTCCGCCGAACAGAATCTGGATATCCCGTTGGATACGCATAAGGAGCGGGCAATTCCGGAGATCATCACCATCGCCGCGCAGGAGCCGGTCCTGACGGTGGAAAAGAGCGCGCATATATGGATCTTCGCTTACGATTCCGACAACTTCAACACCCCCGTTCTTGCCGGGATCAGGTATTCCGGTTATGATCCTTCTCTGATCCGCATCGTCGGCAACCGCGTATACGCCTGCGGCACGGGGACGACCCGCGTCACGGCGGAGTGGAACGGCTATACCTGCGATTTTGTCGTCAACGCGCAGAAGGGCTGACGCGCCCGCAAAACAGAAGAAAAGAGGATTCGTGATGTCATTTTTTCAGAGAATTATCGCCTTTTTTACCTCGCTGATCATGACGGTTTTCGGCGTCAGCGGGGTCACACAGCGCCAGCGTGCCGAAGCGCTGCGCGTAACCGCGTATATCGTCGCCTACGATGATGAGTATATGCGGAATTTAGACGACTCTCATTTCGACGGCCTGACGGATATCATCCTGATCGGCAATCTTGTCTTTTTTGACGCGGAAGGCCAATTGAGCTTCAGCGATTATTTTGACGGCGTGATTGCCGCCGCAAAGGAAAAAATCGGCGGGCGTCCCATCCGTCTTCATCTGAATTTTGCCGGTCCCGCCGGCGTGGGAGAGACCTACGAGCAGCAGCTGCACTCCTCCGGCGACGCCCATACGAAGGCGTTCCGCACCGGTCTTATGGAGGATCAGATCCTTGCCGTGCTGGAGGAATACGGTCTGGACGGCGTTTTCTTTGATTATGAATTCCCCATGACGCAGGAGCATTTTGACGCCTATGACGATTTTCTCGTCTCTCTTCGCAAGACCGTCGGCGACGGTTATATCCTCGGCGCGGCGATGCCGCATTGGGGCGAAACCCACTCCCGGGCGGCCATGCGGGCGCTGGATATGATCGAGCTGATGTGCTATGACTGCTGGGAGGACTCGGGCGCGCACGCCACCGTGAAATCCATGCAGAACACCGTGAAAACGTATCTGAAAAAGGGATATAAAGCGTCCCAGCTGGACGCGGGCATTCCCTTTTACGCCCGTCCCACCACCGGGGACGCCTACTGGTACTCCTATGCGGGGTATTATCGGGATCTGGATGAAGGCGGGTTTATGACCGACGACGACACGGGCCTGACCTTCTCCTTCAACACGCCGGAAATGGTTTATGAAAAGACCTCCTGGGCGATCAAAAAGGGCTTGGGCGGCGTGATGGTCTGGAATTACGGCTGCGACCTGCCCGCCGGAAACGACGCGTCTTTGTTCAACGCCGTCGCGCGGGCGAAAGCCGACAAGGCGGCCTGAACATGAAAGCGGACGCCGGATCATCTCCGGCGCCCGTAAACATGCGGTTTTTCTGAGAAAGGTCAGACTGTTCGGATCTCTGTTCCCCGCGTGACCCCGTTCTCGTTATATGCATCCACCCGAACATAATACCGCACCCCGCTTGTCAGGCAGTGAATCAGCGCCTCGTTGCCGTCGATCACCTGCCAGTGGGTGTTAAGCTCCTCCTTGTTGACGCCGAACCGGATGAAATATCCTTCCGCGTCGGGAACCGGCTCCCACGTCACGCGCATATCCCGTTCGTCTTCACAGCGCCGTGCGGTGAATTGCGGCGCGGATTACGGCGCGCAGCCGTTTCCGCGGCCGAAGATTCTCAGGCCGCTCACCGCAAATTTCCCGCCCGCTGGGATCCTGCCCGTGTTGGTGAGCCGGAAAAAATGCAGATCCACCGGCGTTTCGAACTCAAAATATTCATGCGGTCTGTCGTCGGCGCTTTCCCGCCGGTCCGCCAGCATTTTCCATGCGGTTCCGTCCGCCGACCCTTCCAGCGTATAACGATAGGAAAAACCGTTGTGCCGGCCGTCTGCGGGTTCCGTATCCTGATCCGCGAAATTGATTTGTACGGCGTGCGCCTCGCAGACGCTGCCCAGATCGAGCGAAAGCCATTCGCCCGCGTTCCCGCTTTTCGCGCTCCACCACGTTTTCATGTTTTCATCCGCCGCGTTTTCCGGCATATGGAATTCGTCTGAATAAGAGGAAGCGCCGACGTTCTTTTTGTAGAAAAGCAGATGCCAGCCGGCGTCGCAGTCTGTGAACGGGTCCTGTACCGAATGGGGAAGCCGCATCGGGTAATCGCCGCGGACGGCGTTTGTATAAAATCTGCCGTCGTCGCCGATCTTTGCCGGGAACAGGCATAAACGCCGCTCGAACATATGGTTGACGCCGATCGAAACCGTATCCATTTTCCACAGATTTCCGTCTTTATCCGCGAACACGCAGCCGTGTCCGCAGCCGCGCATAAAGCCTGTCGCCTTGTAGACGATGGGGCTGTTATCGCAATAGGTAAAGGGACCCATGGGAGAGTCCGCGACCGCGCAGCCGTCGCAGTAAGCGCTGTATTCCGTGCCCGGCACCGCGTAGGTGAGATAGTATTTTCCGTTGGCTTTGTGCATCCAGGCCCCTTCCAGATGCGGATTCTGATCGTTGATCTCGTTTTCGTTTCCACGGCGTTCAAAGCCGCGCTTGTCCTTATCCGATTGAAATACAGAAACAGGACCCTCCAGCAGCGCCATATCGTTTGCGGGATCCAGCTTTGCGACGCGCAGCGGATCCACGGGGCTTAACCCGTCGTACAGATAAACGCTGCCGTCGTCGTCCGCGAAAAGTGCCGGGTC
>CACYHJ010000003.1 GCA_902774165.1 Oscillospiraceae bacterium | reverse complement strand
CTTGACAACCGTCAGGTTGCCTGCGGAGACTCTGTACAATCTGACGAAAAAATCTACTGCGCAATCCGCACGCCCGAATTGTGCGGTGTTGCCTTAACTGTCTGCAAGAAGCTGCGCTACGCGCAGCATCCGTCCGGCGGCGTACTCAAAGAACTCATAATACGCCTTGCAGTAACGGTTTTTCGTGTCATGGTCCGTCCTGTCCCGGCGGCACCCGCCGCGGCACAGCGCGTAGTATCTGCAGCCTGCGCAATGGGCGTGGATCACCTCGGACGCGGCGATAAAGCGCCTGTGCGTTTCATTGATCGCGAACGGTTCCGGATCAAAAATACTGCCGAGCTTATACGGGTCCTTGCAGTAGAAATCGCAGGGATAAAGATCGCCGTTTGCTTCCGCGACAAAGTAGCTCCCGCACACGCCGCACATGGCGCAGTTCTCAGGCGGACGGCCGAGCAGGATGCCGATATAATTGTCGATATGCCTTACGGAAACATACTTCCCGCGCATATAGTCGTCATACCACAGATCGAACGATTTTTTCAGAAAGTCCCCGTATGCTTCCACGGAGAGAGAAACGCCGTTCCCCTCGTCGACGTACGGGATAAACTGCAGATAATCAAAGCCGTGCTTTTTGAAATAATTCCACGTGCTCACGATATCGCCCGCGTTTTCGTCGTCAATCACGGAAAGGATATTGAAATCCACGTTGTATTTTTTCAGGACCGAAACCGCGTTCAGAATCTGCGGCAGAACGCCGCCGCCGTTCCGATCGCGCCGGTAGCGGTCGTTTGTTTTTCTGTTTCCATCCAGCGACACGCCGATCAGGAAACCGTATTTCTTAAAAAACGCAGCGTATTCTTCGTCAAGCAGCAGACCGTTGGTCTGCAGGGCGTACTGCACCGGGACGGAGAGATTCGTCCGGACACGGTCGATAAAATACCGGTAATATTCTATTCCTGCCAGCGTCGGCTCGCCGCCCTGGAACATCACGGACAGGGCCGACGGCTGATACTCCCGGATCTTTTGTATCAGAGCGTCGACCGTGCCGGTCGTCATAACGCGGTTTTCTCTGCCCTCGCTTGCGGCTCTGTAGAAGCAATATCCGCAGTTCATATTGCACAGTCCCGCGGCGGGCTTGATCAGCAATGTCAACGGTTTCATTCTGTTTTTCACACCGATCCGGTCAAAGCCTGAATTTCTTTCGCAGAACGCCGATCAGCTGCGACGGCATTTTGCCCGTGAGCGATATTACGCCGGTTGCGGCCTTTGCAACAAACAGCGGCACGCCGACCGAGGCGATATTGTTCTGCATAAACTCGTCCGTGAAGCGGTCGTCATAGCTTTGCGGAACGATATCGCAGGTCCTCATATACCACAGCAGCAGTGCCCTTCTCATTTCGGCAACGACCGGCTGATAAGCCTCGTCGTCGATCCGGTTGAACCTTTCCCCCTCGGAGAGAACGTAAAACTCATCCTTTTCATAAAGGCGCAGCACGTACTTATACTCTTTTGAACGGATCATGGCCGCCTTCGTGTGCGTGCCGTCCTCCTTCATCTGAAGAAGGAGCCTGGGCGCGTAGAGATCGTTTTCATCCGTCAGGTTGTTGTGCTCGGAGCAGTTGGTCTCCCCCGCCAGTCTGCCGCCTTCGCAGAAGACGTAGTCCCTGTGCGGGGCCGATCTGTCTTTGATGCAGGGAAGCAGGCTTTCCGAGAAGCTCTGCCTTTTGCAGCCGATGCCGGCGATATCGTAAACCGTGGCGCACAGATCCGTCAGTTCGGCAAGGTTTTCATTGATCCCGCAGTCAACGGGGACGCCCTTCGGCGGTTTGATGATGAACGGTACGTTCGTCAGACAGTCGGGGAAGCAATTCTGGCATTTTTCCGCGAGCCCGTAATCGCCGGTATAATCCCCGTGATCCGAGACCACGATGATCGCCGTGTTCTCATAGATCCCCTCATCCTTCAGCGCGTCCACAAGCCTGCCCGCCTGCGTGTCCACCTTGGCGCACATGGCGAGATAGGTGCGCCTCAGGTCCCGGAGCCGTTCCTCGTCCCACACCGAAACGCCCAGCGCGTCCCGCAGGCCGGTCTCCATTTTCGGCTTGCCGTCGCCGTCCGCAATGTTCGGGATGCGCGTCTGCAGTCTGCTTTCATCGATCAGGTCGTAATACTTTTGCTCGATCTGATAGGGCGGGTGCGGAAAATTGAGCCCCACGAACATGAAAAACGGTTTGTTCTCCGGCCTTTTCCGGATGGATCTGACCGCGGAATCGACGCACAGATCGTCGATGTTCCGGATCTCGCGCCCGTTCCTGTTTTCCGGAATGATCCCGTCGAAAAAGGAAAAGAAGGTGTCGCTGCCTTTTTCGCCCCGTTTGCTTTTTACGAGGGTCGCGGGAGTTTTCACATGGGAAAACATCAGATATTCGTCGATCAGCTTTTTGTGATATTTTCTGAACTGCCCCGCCATCAGATCCCCCCGTGTAGAGGAAACGGTATGATACCCCGCGCGCTTCAGGTCGGAAAACAGATTTTCCTCATCGGGACGCAGCAGGTACGACATGGTGCGGTGTCCCTTTGTGTGCGGATACAGCCCGGTCATAAAGGAACAGCGGGACGGTACGCAGACGGGGTTCTGACAGAAGGCGTTCCGGAAGGAGACGCCCTCCTTTGCCAGCGCGTCAAAAACAGGCGTATGAGACGCCTCGTTGCCCAGATGGTGCAGCGCGTCCGCCCGCATCTGGTCGGGATTTATGATCAGGATGTTCGGTCTGTTCATACTTCGTGCTCCCCCGTCAAATATCGATCCGTGGAAACGATTCAACCAAAAACATCATATCACATTATCCGTAATATCGCAACAAATAATCCGAGATATGAAAAATCGTTCCGGGATTGAATCACCATGCTTTTTATGCATAACCGCATTGAATAACAGCGCAAAAATACCGGCAGGGATCCGCTTCGCGCTGAGGCGGGTCCCTGCCGGAGCCTTTTTTATTCCGACCGTTGTCAGATGCTGTCTATGAGACCTTTGATCATATAGAACAGATTACGGAAGAAACGGATGACCTTCTGAAACACCGGTTCCCGCGTGTACGGCGTATCCGTACCCTCGCCGCAGTAGCAGCCAATGTTGACGCTTTTGATCTCATTCCCGAAAAAGTCGACCGTACAGTCGTCTCCCGGTACCGCGACGCCCGCGCCGATCAGGGGCGAATCCTTCGACAGCGTGAAAGAGGCGGCGTCGGAGAAATCCTCGCCGGAAAAGCCGGGCAGCGTATTGAATTTCGCGCCGGAATTGGCGGCGGAAACGCAGTTGTAATAGCAGTTGTTCCCGATCACGCTGCCCTTGTACTGCGACGGCTTGATGCTGGTATTCAGGCGGTAGCCGTCCGTGACCACAATGATATTGTTCACGACCCGGGAATCGATAATGTTCTGCATATCAAAGACCTGAGAGCCGACGATGGTGTTGTTGTAGAACCGCAGGTCCTTTTCACCGGGGCCACCCGCGAGGACGTTCTTTCCCTTGTCGTCGTTCACGGAGAGGCAATAGCGCACCGTGTTTCCCGTCTGCATGGTGGTTTTGGCGTTGTTCACCATGAACCGCATATTGTCGTGGGAATAGATATACTGGTAGGTGCAGTTGTTCGTCTGGGAGTCAAAGTCCACCGCCATGCCGTCGCCCACGTTTTTCTGCCCGGCGATCTCGCAGTATTCGATGGTGCTGTTCTCGCTTCCCCAGAACCACGCCGCGGCGGTAAAATACAGGATATTGCCGTTTTCGTCCACGCCCTCGCCCTGGCAGCAGTCGATCACCCGGCAATGGGTCATCAGCGCGCCGTCGCAGACGCCGATGATCACGGCCTCCGCATCCATATCGTGGAAATAGCAGTCCTTGATCAGCGAATTTTTGTTATATCCCGGGCCGACCTTGTCGCCCTCCGGGTTGCCCTTGGGGCTGTCCAGCGCGCCCCAGAGACTGATGCCGTTGCCGCAGTCGTAGAATTCGCAGTCCGTAACGGTTAAATCGTTCACGGGATAAAGCGAGCGGGCGCCGAGCCCCTTTACCATCACGCAGGCGCGGGCTCTGGCGGCTCCGGCGGAGAGGTCGTCGCGGTTGGTCACCTTGTAATTCTGGATGTTGTGAATCGAAAGCCCGCTGAGGGTGATCCCTTCGCTTACGGCGGTCAGCGTGTCGATCCAGATCCCGCCGCCGACCGGCGCGGTGATCTCAAGGTCGCTGACCGTAACGTAGGAGCAATCAAACAGCCGCAGCACCTCGGTGCGGGCGCTTGTGGTCAGCAGCGGCTTTTTCCCCTCGCCGTAGGCGCCGATCGTGATCGGAGCCGCCGCGGTGCCGCTGCAGCCGTTCAGCGTCAGTGTGCATTCGTATTCGCCGCCCCGCCGGAACAATACGGAATCCCCGGCGTTCAGGGAAAGCTCCGCCGGGACGCTTCTGCGCGCGGAGCCGGGCGAAAGCCCGTCGCCGGTCTCGTCGCTGCCGTCAATGCTGTCGAAGTAGTAAGTGGTTCCCGCGGTCCCCGCCGCAAAAGCAGCCGGCGCGGCGCAGAAAATCGTAAGGAGGACGCAAAGAAACACCGATATTGTTTTTTTCATTTCATTCATTCCTTTCATCATTCCCGCGCTTGTCAATCGGTCCGGGCCTGTTCTCATTCCGTTTGCCTGAACTGCGGAAGCGTCGTCAGAAGCTTCGTGAAGAAACCCGAAAAGCCGCTGAAACGCAAGGACAGACGCGGATAACAGACCGCCTTTATTCCGTTATTGTCAACCGTTGCAGAGGGATGTCTTTCTGCCTTCCTTTTCCTTCCTCGGAGAGCGGCGCGCGCACGGTCCGCATCCTGCGCGGCGTTTGCGGGGATTTTCGGATCCCGTCGCCGTCGGCAGCGTTCCGCCCTTACCAGCCGACAAATCCGTTTGCAAGCAGTCTGATGATCCGCCTGAAAAACATAATAATCCTTTGCATGAAATTCAGCGCGGCGTTCCCGGGAAAAGAATCGCATACGATATAAATCGGGGATTCCGACGCGCCGACGCGTTTTACGCCGCCCTGCGCATGCTCCTCGATGAGATTGCCCTGCATATCATAAACGGTGATTTCCGTATCCGGGAGATCGATCTCCTGATCGAATTCAGACTCCGCCCAGACAACGTATACGGTCTGTCCGCCTTGCGCATACGTTGCGACGTAGGCTGACTTCTGATAAAACGGGCCGTATTTTGTCTGCTCCAGAGCGGTGAGCGTTTTCCCTGCCGTCAGGGAATTGAAGGTTTTCACCGCGCCGGCGGAGATCTTCGGCGTAAAGTCGTTTTTGTAAAGCCCCAGGGAGTTTTCGTACTCCTCGCCGCCCAGAACGTCCGACGTGATGCTGCTGTCCTGCAGCTCGTAGGTGAAATATTGTCCCTCGATGCCGTAATCCAGCAGGAATTCATCATAAAATACGGCGCCCCGAATAATATACTGCGCCTGCGTCTGTTCATCCACGTTGCTGTTTGCCCAGCCTGTTTCCGTGACCCAGACGGGCATCTTATCAAAGCCGTATTTTACCAGCACGTCTCGGTATTCGTCCAATCTGTTTCTCGCCCGCTTTTCGGGCGCGTTTTTTCCCAAGTAGTAGTGTACGGACAGGCCGTCCATATACGATCCCGCGCCGGCCTTCATCATCCCGTCAATAAACTCCGTCTGAAACGCGATCGCACCGCCCAGGACCGTAACGTCGGGGTCGTTTTGTTTGATCGTCCGGTACGCCGCTTTTAACAGCTCGGTATAATCCGCGGCGGTTGCGTCCTTGGAATTGAAATATTTCAGATCGGGCTCATTCCAGATTTCATAGGCCGCAACCTTCCCGGCCAACGATTCCGAAACAAAATCCACGTATCGGAGATAGGCGTCGAAGTATTCGTCGTCCGCCGTCGTTTCCGGATTGCCGTCGCGCACGGGGATCGTGCAGTCCCACGCGGCGCCGGCGTCGATATCGGCCTGCGACGGTTGACCGAAATCATAGATCGGGTTGCCGTAGCTCAGCACCACAAGGCTCTTTATGCCGTTTTCGGCGGCCGTGCCGACCCAGCTCGCGCGTTCCGGCAGGGAGAGCCGGCCCTTTACGGGTTCCACGGTCCGCCAATGCACCTCGTCGCGCACGATCGGCAGGTCGGCGTTCACGGCTGCCGCACAGGTCTGCGCCTGATCACGGCCCTGCGCCATGTGGGTGCAGGCGCCGATTCCTTCGGCCTGCGCCGATACGGAAAAGACGGAAACCATAAAAAGGGCTGCGAGGAAAAATGACAGTACTTTTTGTGCTTTCATAAAATCACCTCAAAAACAATATACCCGAGATTTGCGTATATGTCAATCGTATTTGGGTATTTGCGAAGGATGCGGGGTTACAGCGTCCTTTTATCAGTCGGAGCTTTTTCTTTGTCAAATAAAATTAAAAGATCCTTGACAAGTAATTATCAGATAATTATAATATAAGTATGGAAACAATAAAATTTGAGTGGGATGAGAATAAGAATTCCATCAACAAAAAGAAACATCATATTTCTTTTGAGGAGGCGCGAACAGTATTCTTTGATGAAGACGCATTGTTGATTGATGACCCTGAGCATTCCGAGACAGAGGAGAGGTTTATTATACTCGGCAACAGCTATGCTGCAAATCTGCTTGTGGTCTGTCATTGTTATCGTGAATCAGAGACGGTGATCCGTATTATTTCCGCGCGAAAGGCAACAAAGAACGAATCCAAACAATATTATGATTTCAAGTAAGAGGTGACAATATGAAAGAAGAATATGATTTTTCCAATGCAAGAAGGAATCCGTACACAAAAAAACTGAAGAAGCAGATTACAATTAATATTGACAGTGAGACAATTGATTACTTTAAGGACCAATCCGCATCCACCGGAATTCCCTATCAGACGCTCATCAACTTATACCTCATGGACTGTGCAGCCAGGCATAGACGGTTGAACGTTTCATGGGAATGAAATATCTGAGTGAATAAAAAAAGAATACGCCGATGCGTGAGCCCCGCCCTCCCGTCGGCGTATTCTTTGGTTCTGAGGCGTCGGTGACGGAATGCCCGATTGGATCCGTCTCAACCCTCCGTCATTGCTCCGCGCCTCCCCTGCGCGCCTGCAGGGCTGCGGCGATCTGCTTCTTTTTCTCTCCCGTCAGGTCGTACTTCAAAATCGGGAAGATCGACAGCAGGCTGAAAATGCCGGGCATGGCAACGTAAGCGAAGAAGATGATATTCTTCGTGTTCTGCGCCACCTGCGCCGCGCCGGCGTTGTAGCCAGAGAACTGGACGAAGACGAGGCCCAGCGCCGCGCCCACGGCAAGGCACACCTTGATGGTGAGCGTCAGCAGGGAGAACGCGGGGCCCTCGGCGCGTTTTCCGGTTTCGTATTCATACCAGTCCACGCAGTCGCTGACCATGATCATAGGCATCAGCGTCACCGCGCCGAACTGCAGGCCCACAAGGAACAGCAGCACGAACATCACGATCATGTTGTCCGTCACGAAGGCGTAAACCAGGAACGCCGCGGCGGAGATCAGGAAGCCGTAGAGCGAAAGGCCGATGAAGGTCTTTTTCTCGCCGAGCTTTTTGATCAGCACCGGCATCAGCGCCATGCTCACCATGGTGCCGATGCCCGTGGTAATGCCGAGGACGATCACGTAATTCTCGCTGCCCATGATGGCGCTGGAGGCCTGCACCTGAATCGCCATGGCCATCTGCCTGCCCGCGCCGAGGAAATAGGACACGATCACCAGCATCAGCGGCTTGTTGCCCCGCAGCGCGGCGAACATATCCCGGAAGCTCATTTTCTCCTGCGCGTACTGCACCCGCTCCCTGTTGAGGAAATAGATCAGGGAGAACAGCGCGCAGCCCAGCACCGCGGCGACGGCGGCGGTAACGAGATATTCCGTCGCGCTGATGGGCGCGTCCTGCTGCCCCTTTTCAACGCCGAAGACCTTCGAGCCGCCGGGGACGATCAGGCAGACCACGGGCACCAGCACCGCGGCGGCGGAAAAGCCGATCTGCTTGAAGGTGTTGGCGACGGAGATCACGTTGGTGCGCTCGTCCGGGTCCGGCGTCAGCACCGAGGCGATGCCCTGCGAGGGCACGTCGCCCAGCGTCATCGCCATGCTCCAGAGCAGGAACGTGACGAAGATATAGGCGTAAAGCCCCGCGCCGGTGAAGGGGACCTTGATAAAAATGACGACCGTCGTAACAAGCAGCGGCAGGATCGAATAAGCGATGAAGGGCCGCAGCTTACCCTTCGGGCTCCTGCCCCGCTCGATCAGGTTGCCGACCACCGGGTCGAACACCGCCGAAATGACCTTGACGACGAGGATCAGGATCCCCACTACGGCAAGGTTCGCCGCCATCTGAGCGTGGTAAAACTCCGCCTGATAGGAATTCAGGAACCCCACGATGGCCTGGAAGCCGAACAGACCGAGGGAATACGCCGCGACTTCTTTGAAAGACATCTGTTTTTTCATTCGTTATCACCCGGATTTATTATACTTTGCGGGAAAAACATTGTCAACCTTGCGAAGCCCTTTTTGATCCGCTCGGAAACGGCGGAAACAATCGGGAGTGCAATCCGGACTCGATACGATCGACATATTATTGTCAGGTCACTCGTTATTTTTTTGTCGAGCGACTTGACAAAATAAAGACAAAACAGCCACCCCATTCCGAGTCCGTTTTCCGTTCCGGCACTGCCGACAGCAAAACAAATCATATCCGACATATGTTGTATGCAAACTGACAATTCTTAAAAAAACCGTATTGCAATTCATACAAAAAAATGTTAGAATATAACAATACAAATCTGTTTTGCCTGTATTCTGCAGCAAGAATAAGTATGACCGAGGTGCTGAATATGTCCGACTTTCCGATTACCGCCCAATCAAGGGAATATCCGCCCACCGATATCTCCTGCTGGGATTATTATCTGAGAAACACCACGCAGTACGGGGAGTATAACGTCTTCTGCCACGCCGGGACGGATCACAAAAAAAGCGAATTTGTCAGCGACGTGGAGGGACTCGCGGCGTTTTTCTACCGCGAGCTCGGGCTCAAGGAACAGGACGTGTTCACGATCTTCATGCCCACCAACGCCGAGAGCATCATCACGTTTCTCGCGCTGAACAAGATCGGCGTGATCGTGAATTTCGTGCATCCGCTTTTGCCGCCCGAAAACGTGGAGGATATCCTCGATTTCACCGGTTCAAAGGGGATCGTGCTTCTTGACATGTTCGCGCCGAAATACGCCTCCATGCTGAAAAAACGCGGACTTCCCGTGATTTTATGCTCCCCGAAGGAGTATGCGCTGCCGGATAAAACCGCCTGCCCGATCGATCCCGCGGCGCTGCGCAGCGTGCAGTCCGGCTCGGTCAGCGTCTATAAATATCCCTCCGTGCTCAGGCGCTACGCGGGGCAGCGCGTGAACAGCATTCCCGAGAACAAGGGGTATATCGCCGCGTATATGAACGGCGGCGGCACCACAGGCAAAAGCAAGACGATCAAGCTCACGAACCTCGCGTTCAACCATGTGGTATGGGGCCTGGGCGCAAGCAATATCGCCGTGAAAAACGTGGGGTACGATACGGAGCTCTGCGCCATGCCGTTTTTCCACGCGTTCGGCCTCTGCGCGGGCGGTCTTGTGGCGCTGAATAAAGGCGCGCGGATCATCTTTATCTCGAAATTCGACCCCAAACAGTTTATCGAGCTGATGAAGCAGAATCACGTCGTCGAGTTCAACGGCGTTCCCAATATGTATAAAAAGCTGATCGCGCAGCCCGAATTTGACGATCCGGCGCTGGGCAACGTCGTCGTAATGTATTCCGGCGGCGATTTCGTCAGCCCGACGCTGCTGGAAAGCATCTATTCCGTCATGCGCAAAAACGGCTCAGACGCCGAGTTCTGCGCGGGCTACGGCCTGACGGAATGCTGCGCCGTCAATGCGGTCAACCCGCTCTGGGCGAACAAGCCGGGCACGATCGGCAAGGCGCTGCAGGGGCTGCGCATCGAAATCTGGGATGAGAACAACAACGCGCTTCCCGCCGGCGAGGTGGGGCAGATCGTGATTACGGGCCCGACGATCATGCAGGGGTATCTCACTAAGAACGGGCCCGTTGATTCCGGCCTTTATCGCGACGCGTTCGGCACAAAATGGGTGCTGACCGGCGATCTTGGAAAGATGGACGAGGACGGATACGTCACCTTTATCGGCAGACAGAAGCGCGTGATCATCATCTCCGGCTACAACGTATACCCGGTGGATATCGAGCAGCTTGTGGACGACCTCCCCTTTGTGCGCGAGAGCTGCGCGGTGCAGGGGTACCTTGACGAAAAGCCGATCGTGCGCCTCTTCGTCGTACTGCAGGAAGCCGGAGACGAGCAGGAATATCGGCGCGTTATCACGGAGCTGATCTCAGACAACCTTTCCGGGTTCAGCGTCCCGAAGGATATCCGCTTTATCAACGAAATCCCGAGGACGAACCTGCAGAAGGTCGATTTTATGAAGCTTTCCCAGTTCTCGCCGGAGGATAAAATCTGAATTCATTCCCGGAATCGGCAGTACGGACGCACCGCACGGAGCGTTCCTCTGCCGATTGCGCTTTTTCAATAATCGGAAAGAAGGAAATAATATGCTGCTTGAAGACCTGACCGCGATCCGCAGTCTGAAGCATATGACGGATTACGCCGCCGAAAACTTCGGGGCGGATCCGTTTATCACCTTTAAAACCCCGGACGGCGTGCAGAGCCGCACCTATAAAGATTTTCAGGCGGATACCAACGCGCTGAGCAGGTTTTTTGCCTCGAACGGGCTTCGCGGAGCCAAGGCGGCGGTCGTCTCTGCCAATTCTTATGAATGGGTCGCGGCGTATTTCGGCGCGGTGAACGCCGGAGCGGTCGCCGTGCCGCTTGCCGCAAACGAGACGCCGGAGCAGCTCGCGCGGCTGGTCGACTATGCCGACTGCAGCGTTGTTTTCCTTGACGAGGCGCACAGGGGCCTGATCCCGCTGCTGAAAAAAGAAGCGCCGCAGGTCCGTTATTACATATTGCTGAACGGCGCGCCCGAGGACGACGCGCTGTCGTTTGACGCGATCATGCGGGAGTGGGCGGGGGAGTATCCCGACGAGCCTTCGCCCGATGATCTCTGCGCGATCGTGTTCACCTCCGGGACAACGGGCTTCCCGAAGGGCGTGATGCTCTCCCATAAAAACTTCGTTCTCGCCGCCACGAGCGTACACGTGGACTGTCCGACCCACACGCTTCTGTGCGTGCTGCCGCTGAGCCACTGCTTCTGCTTTACGACGATCATCACAAAGGGCATGGTGCACGGCAAAGAGATCTATATCAACGATTCTCTGCCGAATATTATGGACAATATCCGTCTGTTCAAGCCGGAATCCATGGCGATCGTGCCGCAGCTGGCAAAAAAACTGATGTTCGGCGCGCTGAAATTCGCAGAAAGCCGCCCGGAGCTCACGCAGACCCAGGCGGTCAAGGCGTTTTTCGGCGGAAATATTATCGATATCATATCCGGAGGCGCGCCGCTGGAGCCGGAGCTGGCGATCCGCTTTGAGAAAACCGGCGTGCCGGTGCTCAACGGCTACGGCATGACCGAGTGCGCGCCCGTGATCGCGAACAACGCCATGGCGATGCACCGCCCGGGCTCGGTGGGAAAGCCAATCCCCTGCATGGACGCGGTCATCCGCGGCGGGGAGCTGCTGGTCAAGGGGCCCTCCGTATTCAAAGGATATTATAAAAACGAGGAAGCAACGCGGGAGGCGTTTACCGAAGACGGCTATTTCCGCACCGGCGACCTCGGGTATTTCGACGACGACGGATTTCTGTATCTTACCGGCCGCTCAAAGAACCTGATTCTGCTGGACAACGGCGAGAACGTCTCGGCGGAGCAGCTGGAGGACCGCTTTGCGGACGAGCTGACTGTGAAGGAAGTGATCTGCTACGGCGAGGGCAACGCCATCGTCGCGGAGGTCTTCCCGGATAAGGAACAGCTTCGAGAACGGAATATTACTGATCTCAACGCCCATATGATCGAGGTGCTGCAGCGGGTCAACGCGGGGCTTGCCACCTTCCAGCGCATTTCGCGATTTGTGATCCGCACAACGCCGTTCCCGCGCAACGCCTCAATGAAGATCATCCGCAGCGGCGAGCACGCGAAGGCGGTCCGCGAGGTCAAAAAGCCCGAAACGCCTACGCAGAAAAAGGTCTGCGCCGCGGCGGCGGAGCTGCTCGCGCTTGACGAGGTGGGGATCGACGACAATTTCTTCGCCGTGGGCGGCAGCAGCCTGACCGCGGTGGAGCTGGCGCTGCTGCTCAACATCGAACCGCAGCTGATTTATGACAAGCCCTTCCTGGGGCTGCTCGCAGCCGCCATTGACGAGATGCACACTGCGGTGAACAGCGAGGATGAGGAAGAATACAATAAGATTTTGCACGAGACCCGCGGCGGCATGCGGGACGCAATGCCGAAGCGCGTTCTGCTGACCGGCACGACGGGCTTTCTCGGCGCGCATATCCTGAAAGAATTGTCGGACCGCGGCATTGAAATTTACGTCCCCGTCCGCAGCCGCGAGCGGCTGGAAAAACGCCTGACCTATTATTTCGGCGTCTCGGCGCTGCCGGGCGTTCACGTCGTGACCGGAGATATCGAGAAGCCGAAGCTCGGCATGCGCGACGAGCTGTACAACGAGCTCGCCGCAAAGATCGACACGGTGATCCATACCGCGGCGAACGTGCACCACGCGGGCGACTACGCGGATTTAGAGCGCACAAACGTGGGCGGCACGAAAAACGTGATCGAATTCGCGAAAAAAGCGAACGCCGTGCTGAACCATACGTCAACGACGAGCCTGAGCGGCGCGGGGACCGTGCTTGAGGATCACAAAAACGCCGTTTTCGACGAGACGAAGCTGTACGTGGGTCAGCATTACGCCGACAACGTGTATATCCATTCGAAATACGAGGCGGAAAAGGCCGTGCTGAACGCGCGGAAGGAGGGCCTGCGCGCGAATATCTTCCGTATGGGCAACCTGACCTGGCGCGTCAGCGACGGCAGATTCCAGCCCAATACCGACGACAACGGCTTCCTGCACCGGGTCCGCGCGCTACTGAAGCTCGGCGTCGTCAACGACAATATGGATAAATACCCGATGGATTTCACCGCGATCGACGAGGCGGCACGCGCTGTGACGCTGCTGGCGCTCTCGCGGGAGATCAATCAGGTTTATCATATCATCAACCCGCATTACGTTCCGATCAAAGAGCTGTTCGCAGGGCTCGGCGTTCCGTACCGCGAGGTTTCCACCGCCCAGACGATCGAGCTTGTGGCAGCCAACGCGGAGGACCGGGACGTGCACGTGTTTGAGTTCTATTCCCTGATCTCCGCCCGCAGCGAGAACGTGGCGGTCGGCACGGCGTTCACGGTCGGCGCACTCGAACAGCGCGGTTTTGAATGGAGCGACCCCGACGCAGCGTATCTCAATCGCGGCGGCCACTGCACGGTGCCGGAGGGCTTCGTGCCGCGCCCGATGCGATCCACCGGCGGCACGATGACCTATATCCAGCGGCTGATTCTCGGCGTTCTGCGTGACGCGGAGCTGCCCGAAAGCGAGACCTTCACGGGCGCCGGCTGCGTATCGCATCTTGCGGAATGCGCGTCAAAGCTCGGCATGCAAAAACCGATGGTCATCACCTTCCCCGCCGCACTCTCGATGCCTTCCGTGTCGGAAGAGCTGAAAAAGCTTCCGGCGTATACGGTCTTTACCGATCTGCCGGGTGAGCCGACGCTCGTCGACGCGGACGCGGCGCTGGAGCAGTTCCGGGCGGACGGCTGCGACGGCGTGATCGCGATCGGCGGCGGTTCGGCGCTGGATATCTCAAAAATCACCGCGCTGCGCGCCGGGAATCCCGGCGCCGAGATCGACGACCTTTGCAAGGTGGACAGCAAGGCGGAGAAATGCGTGCCCTTTATCGCTGTCCCCACCACCGCGGGCACCGGCTCCGAGGTCACGATCTTCGCCGTGCTCGGCGACGGGGAGGGAAAGAAAAAGCCCTTCGCCGGCGTGAAATTCCTGCCGGACGCGATTCTTCTCGACCCCGTGCTGACGCTCTCCGTGCCGCGCGCCACCACCGCCTTTACCGGCATCGACGCCCTCAGCCACATCGTCGAAGCGTCGGTGAGCCTGTACGCCGACGCGTTTCGCGAGGATCTGCAGGGCGCGCCCGAGGCTGCCGCGGCGATCTTTGCGAACCTGAAAACCGCGGTGGAACAGCCCGCAAACCTTGAAGCGCGTGCGGCGATGCTGAACGCCGCTCACCGGGCGGGCGTCGCCTTCCGCCGCGCAAGCACCGGGTATATCCACGCCATCGCGCACCGATTCGGCGAGTTCATCCATATCCCCCACGGCCTTGCCATCGCCGCGGTGTTCACCGACGTGCTGAAAGCCTCGCGCCCCTACGTTGACGCGCCGCTCGCAAAGCTTGCGGAGGCCTGCGGCTTCGCGCCGACGGCGGAATCGTTCATCGACGCGGTCGACGGGCTGATCGCCTCGGTCGGCATCGACGTTTCTGCTGTGAAGATCCGCCGGGAGGACGTGTTCCCGATGACGCTCAAGGCGCAGGACGAGGTCAAGGCGGTGGGATATCCCCGTCCGCTGACCGACGAAGCGGTTGCGGCGCTTTTTGAAAAATTCTGCCAAGACGCCGCCGGGCGTCCTTGAACGGGCGTTTCGCCCTGTCTTTCCCGCGTTTTGCTCAACGGAGCGACCATCCGTCAGAACCGCAACAGTCCCCGAAATTAAACAGCACAGGAGCTGCCTCCCGTGCTGTTATGTTTTCTGCGCAAAACAGTTTTCTGTCTGCGGTCTTCGTTTTTTGTTTACGGGATCCCCGATCAGATGGAATTGATCATATCCATCCAGGCAGCGAAGAACGGCCTGATATTATGCGGATGGAGCAGGTCGCCGCAGAACGCCATATGGTCTCCGCGGTACACTTCCGAAACGTTCCATACGCCGGGATTGATCTGTTCTCTGTCGAGCGGGACCGAAGGCGCGTTGAACGGCGCTCCCGCGGAGACGGTGTTCACCATGCCGTCGCTCTCAAGCCAGCGCTCGTCAATGACGAACCCCTTCGGGGTGACGCCGGTCAGGCTCATCATTCGCTCGCCGGTGCTGCGAACCGGGAATTCCACGTTGACGCTCTCGTCAAAGGACCAGGTGCCGTCCTCATTCTGTACCGTGGCGGAGCAGGGAACGGCGAAATAATAGGTGCACGCCTGCGTCGAGATCCGCTCATTGAGCGCCAGCGCGCTGTCGATATGCATATCGTAGGCGGCGGTGTCGTGGTTTTCAAGCAGCTCCGGATCGGAGAAGCCGTAGGCGGTCGTGCCGTTGGTCGGCGCGGCAAGCGTCGTGATGCTGTAGATCCAATCCGCTTTTCCGCCGGTAAAGAACTGGGAAATATCGTCTGCATCCGTAGCGGCGCGCTCTTCCGCGCTGCCGTTTGCCATCAGCTCCGCAAGCAGCCGGACCGTCGCGCCGCCGAAGGAGTGCCCGAGCAGGTTGATCTTATCGACGCTGCTCCATTTCTCCAGCAGAGGCTTTTTGGAAAAATCCTTTCCGTACCGTTCGTGCCCGCATTTTTCACTGTGGGCTTTGCCGTAATCCGTGACCGTGCCGGTCAGCTGGGCATAGAGTTCGCAGGCTCTGTCCCACGCGCTGCCGGACGGCGCGACGGACGCCGCGCGGCATTTGAAGCCGAGGGCGTTGAGATTTTTGATCATGTCTCCGCCGAACATGCCCCAGTAGGGAAGCAGATGATTCTGAAAATCATAGCTGCCCCAGCCGCTCAGGCCGTGGACGTAGACGTATTCATAGTCGGTGTTCCAGTCGGTTTTGTCAACGTCGATCTTCGAAACGTTGAGCGTCGGGAAAAGGAACATGACAACCGCTAAAAAAAATGATGCGATCCGTACCATAAAACATTCTCCTTGATTCTTTTTTTGGTTTATGCTATCATTGACAGTACAGATGTTACATCCTCATATTATCATTTTGCAATTCCAAATGCAATAAAACGCATCCGAGACGTAACATAACGACGGTGTTTGCCACGGCAGAAGAGTCAGACGCGCAGATAAAACGGTGCAAAAAAAGGGGGTTCGCGTGAAGCGATCTTCCGGCAGCCGGAACATACGGGACAGAAGAAGGGAGAGGGCTATGGAGCTTACCGTCAACGGCGTACGGCTTTATTATGAAAAAACGGGAACGGGCAGGCCGCTCGTCATGGTCCACTGCAACAGTATGGACCACAAAATCTTCCGCCGCGCGGTCCGGGTACTGTCGCACAGGTTTACGGTCTACTGCCCGGACTCCCGCGACCACGGAAAAAGCGAACGGGTGAAGACCCTGCACTATGAGGACATGGCGGAGGATATGCACGCGTTCATTACGGCGCTGGATCTTCACAAGCCGGTATTCTACGGGTTTTCCGACGGCGGCATCATCGGTCTGCTTCTCGCGTCCCGTTACCCGGATCTGCTGTCCGCGCTGATCGTCAGCGGGGCGAGCCTGCGCCCCGACAGCACGAAGGAGCTGCCCCTGCGGTTTTTCCGCCTGTGGAGCCACGTGGATCGCAGCGACAAAATGCGGATCATGCTGCGCGAGCCGGACATCACCGATGAAACGCTGCGCGCGATCACCGTCCCCACGTTTGTAACGGCGGGGGAACGCGATGTGATCCGGGAATCGCACACGCGGCACATCGCAGAAACGATCCCCGGCGCCTCGCTGCATATTTTTCCGAACGTCGGGCATACGGGCTATATCATGCGAAGCACAAAGATCGCGGATTATATTCTCTCCGTGATCCCGGAGGAAGCGTAATACGGGATTCACTCCGCGACTATAATTTATAAAACAGAGGGTGTTGCGATGAAACGCAGAACGGATATTGAGCTGATCCCGCTCGGGGAGGGCATATGGCGAATCAACGAATTCGATCTGGTCAACTGTTACCTTGTCGAGGGGGAGGAAAAGGCGTGCCTGATCGACACGGGCGCAGGCCTTGCGGATATTGCGGCGGCGGTAAAAACGCTGACTGACAAGCCCCTTACGGTGCTGGTCACCCATGCGCACGAGGATCATCTGGGCGGCGGCGTCTGGTTCCCGGAGGTCTTCGTCCACCCGGCGGATTTCCGCACGGCGCGGCTGTATTTCAATCCGTTTATCAAAATGGGGTTCCTGCACACGCAGAACAAAAGGCGTAAAAGCCACGCCGTTTCCTACCTGGCGGCGTTTCAGCGCGATTACAGGCCGAAGCTCCTGCCCGTGAACGACGGCGACGCATTCGATCTGGGCGGCAGAACGATCGAAACGTATTTTACCCCCGGCCATTCCGTCGGCAGCGTCACTTTCCGCGATACGCGCACGGGCGCGGTGTTCGTCGGCGACAACGTGAACCTGCTAACCACGCTGCAGTACCCCTGCGCCGCCTCGCTGGAGGTCTGGCTGCAGGGCGCGGAAAAAACGCTGGAGCTTGCCGGCGACGCGCCGATCTACACCGGCCACGGCAAAAATCCCCTGTCGAAGGAAGATCTCGAAACGCTGATCGGCTGGGGCAAAGAGCTCGCCGCCGCGGGCAACGCAACGCCGGGCAAGGTAAAAACCAGGCGCGGAGAGAGCAAATTCCCCTGCATCGTGTACCGGACAAACCGGGTGAAATGACGAAAGAAGCTGCTGCAGATTTTTTGCGTCTGCAGCAGCTCCCTTTTTTGCGGTGAAAGGTTAAATGTAAAAATTGAGGTGATGTCGGTTGTCGGCGGTCAGAAGATTTCAAACGCCCAAGGAACAGAGTACTTGTTGTTATTTATATCTATTCCCTGTTAATCCTCTTTCATTGTCAGAAATCCTTTTGCGAACGCGTTGTCTCGGCTTTTTGCATCTGTAATGAATGTTTTTTCACCGGCGGCAAATTTCACGCTGATCTTCTTTCCGTCGTCATAAACTTTCTCGACGGTCCCTTCGCCGAATTTTTTGTGAACGACGATCATTCCCTCTGCGAGTTCCGGCATAACAAAATCTTTCACAGGAACAGAGGGAGCGGGTGAGGCAGGTTTGGTATTCTCCTGTACAAGCGGCGATGTGCCGTGCTGCGACGCGGAACCGAACGGAGAATTCTGCGGTGCAGAGGGCCGGACATTCTGCCCGAACGGTGAGACGGTTGCCTTTGGCGTTGCGGTATGAGGCATGGTATGAGCGGATTTTTTTTCTTCTGCAGTTTCATCCACCCCGTTTTTCAGCCCTGCGATCTCTTCATGCGCCGGTTCATCAATCGCTCGATCAGGATTCATGGTCTCCTGCTGATTATAGAACATTCTCTCATATTCGGCGCGCTTGATCACAGTATCCCAACCGCCGATATCCTTGTTCTGATGTCTGTCGATACCGGTGTATGAAAGACTTTTGTCCTCATACCGTTTAAAACTGAAGATGGCCTGATTCATCAGGTTTGCGTTGAACACGCCGAGAGAACAAAGCAATTCGAAATCTTTTACGACCAGCCCGGTAACTTTCTTGAACAGTCCCGGTTCCATCTGCGTGATCACGTCTTTCAGCGACATCTCCCGATAGTCGGTCAGATACATAAAAATCGGAACGCGCGTCGCAAACTTGATCAGCTTCTCCTGAATCTGCTTCCGTTTGGTTTTATACTCCTTTTCCTCGTCAGTGAGCTCTTTTTTCTTTTCCGGTGTGAGTTTCCCATTGTCGCCATTCTTCGCTTTTTTGACCGCGTCGGATTTGTTGATGATGGTCTGAATATCGGAATTCAGCTGTCGGAAGCCCTCGATGCTCATCAGCGCGTCCAGCGCCTCCTTATTGTTCAGCAGGCGTGTAAGCGTATCGTTGTCGACGTTGACCAGCAGCGCGGATTCCCAGCGCCGCGCCAGAAGCGTGGCGGATGTGCCTGCCATCGCGATATCCAACACGTCCTGCGCGGAGATCTGCCGCATGCTGCTGCCGTCGTAGGCCAGCACCGGCAGGAAGTTAATAAACTCGGCGACTTTCTTTTCCGGGTTGTTTTCATTCACGTCAAGACGGCAGGAATAATCCTGAATCTGCCTGAGCGCCCGGTCAAGTGCGAAATCGAAAACATAGCATTCGTGCTTCATGATCGTCTCGTTACCCTGTTCGTCCCGGACGGTCCACGGGCTTTGCACACGGAATGCAGTCTGGAAATAGGTCTCCGGTGATTTGAGATTGCGCAGCATAAAAACGCCGGTCCACGGTTTTACGGTGACGCCGGTGGTCAGCTTACCGCAGGAAAGCGTGATCGTTTTTGTTTTCAGCGGGTCGCCCATACTGTGCTGCACCGGTGCGAGGGCGTCGAGTCCGATCCCGGCTTTTGTGCCGGCACAGACGTTGATTTCATAATCATTGTAAAACGCGTTCTGTTTCTGGCGCAGCAGATTCGCCATGGCGTAGCAGCTCGCCACATTCGGAAGGAACCACAACGTATGCGAGAGAACGTTCAAAAGCCTTGTATCCGAATAGGGCATCGGCGGGCGCTTATCCTGACCGAGCTTCAGATCGTCCACATTGGAGGGCAGATAGGAACCGCGAATCAGATCAAGCCACTTCTGCACTTCGTTTTCGTAAACGAACTTTGACGTTTCGGGTTTGTTCTTTTCAGCAGGCTTCGCCGAGAAGAAAACATTCAGGTCAAACTCGTTGAATTCGCCCTGCATGGCGATCTGACGGATGCTGTCCGGGATGCGGTAGGTCAGCATGACCATACGCGGCAGTGAAAGATACGGGTTGCCGGAGCCGATCCAGCTTTCTTTTGCCTTCTGTTCGTCGGAATAGGTCCAGCTGAAGATCTGCTCCTCGATGAATTCGCCGCTGTTCAGCGCACGGAACGGGGTACCGGAGAGAAAGAGATAATAGTCGGTCGTGATCGGCAGGAAGGTCTCGTTGTATGCGTTGTCGGCTTCCTCCTGCTTATATTTCTCCGGATCGAATTCTGCGTCGGCTTCATCGTCGGGGTTGTCGAACAGCCGCGCCGCGTTTTCACGCCATGCGCCGAAATGATATTCGTCGAAGATCACAAGATCCCAGTTTGTGGAGTGAATGAATTCGTTTTTCGCCTTGATGCCGCCCGCCTCGTTTGTGCCGAGAAGATCCTGAAACGAACCGAACACAACGACCGGCTTCGATTTATCCGCTTTTTCGTATGCGGCGTCGATATTGATCGACATATTTTTGGCGTCTTTATTTGAGATGAACTGCCAGCCCTCGAAATCGACGTGAGAGACAAGGTCTTCCCGCCATGCGGATTCCACGGCGGGCTTGAACGTCAATACAAGCACCTTTTTAAAGCCCATTTTCTTCGCAAGTTCATAAGAAGCGAAGGTTTTGCCGAAGCGCATTTTCGCGTTCCAGAGAAATTTCGGCGCGTGGGTGGGATCGGCTTCTTTTGCGTCCTTAAAATATGTCTCGGTACGCATGACGGCGCGCTGCTGCTCCGGACGCATTTTAAAGGTCTGCGTGCGGGACGCTTCCGTGCGGACGCCGGTTTTGATCTCGATGATCGCGGCTTTTACGTCGCCGACGGAGCAGTTATACCACTCGTTGTCGTCGGGAATGTTCAGCTTATGAAAGCCCTTGCGTTCCAGAACCGCATGGACGTCGTGATCCATAAAAACAGAACCGTCTTCACACATGGCGGATTCCTGATACAGCAGCTCATAAGGGACGTGCGAAGCGCCGAGCTGCTCCTTGATGCGGGTATGTACGTCGCGCTCGGTATAGCCGATCTTGATATATCCGGTGTGGGACAGCACGCCGATCAGCCGATAAACGTAAATGGTCGGCTCGACAGCGGGACGCGGGATGAAGAAGGTTTTTTCAGACATCATCATTTACTCCATGATCAGGCAACGGCCTCTATTCTCTTTCGGAATTCCGAAATAAAAAACTGAAAACTCGGAGACTCGTTTTGCTCTATTTCCATATGTTCCCCGATTTTTTCCGCCCATTCGCATTTTAAATTCCCGATTTCATGATGGCTTTCTTTCTTGAGTTTTTTCATCCCGCCCTGATAAATTGCGTTGGCGAGAACTTCCCATGTTCCGCAAATGCTGTCCTGCTCATAATCGTTTAATACGTCCGTTTTTGCGTGTGGATAAGCTGCCTTAACCGCATTTTTATCTCCGAGCAGCCATGCCTCCATCTCTTCGACCGCAATACAGAACGCATGGTCGATGGAAATGTTTTTTCCTTTTGCAACCGCTTCCAGTTCCTCGCGGAATTGCTCGGTATCCCGGTCGTCGTTGTCGACCACGACGATCACGGCAAACGGATAATTCGGAACGCCTGCATATTTTTTGTTCAGCCCGTCGAGCACCGTGGCCAGATCATTCAGCAATTTTCCGGTGCGCGTTTCTTTGATGGTGTTTTTTCTCGTAAAACCGCCCAGACCGTGATAGCCCTTGATTTCGTATGTAAAAGACGGCTGAAGCGCGAAGAGTTTTTGTGCGATGCATTCAACCAGTTTTTCACCGGATGGGTCTTCCGTCATAAAATGAAGATGCATTCAACGCGCCTCCTCAGCCGAAGTATTTACTGTACCAGAGGTCTCCCATCTGCGCGCCGGCCTCGATCATTTCGTCAACCAGATCGTAGTCGGACGCCCGTTTTGCCGTGGAGAACCCGTCTGCTTCCTTTTTCAGCACCCAGACCTGTTCGGGCTGCAGCGCGTTTACAAAAAACGGGCTGTGCGTGGTAACGAAGAGCTGTTTCGTATAACCGGTTCCGACGCTTTTCGACATTTCCCCGGCAAGCGCCGACAGATACTGGTGATATAGTCCGTTCTCCGGCTCTTCAATAAACACAAGTCTGCGCGGATCTTTCTCATGCAGCAGGAGATAGTACGCAAAAAGCTTCAAAGTGCCGTCGGACATGCGGGGCGAATAAAACGGCTCTTTAAAACCGTCCTGAAAGAACTGCAGAACCATCTGTCCGTTCGGCATCTTCTCGGGTTCTATGCGATCAATATTCGGGATTTTAGACTGAATCTCAGATAAGATTTTTTTGAATTCAGAAGCGTTTTCACGGAACATATACTGCGCGACGTTGTTGAGATTGCTGCCGATCCGGTTCAGGTGCGCCGTCGGCGCGGCAGTCTGCGTTTGTCGCGCCGCGTCCGGGGAGAAATAGCAAAGATACCAGCTGCGCAGAAACGACAGAAACTGTTCGATCCGGGAATACTGCTTCATTGCTCCGAGGGCGACGATGCCGAGCCGTCTTGTCTCGTTCAGCGAAACCTCGACCTTATTGCCCTCAACGGTTCCGTCTTCGTTTTCGCCGCCGTCTTTCCCTTCAAAGACGTAGCCTTTTCCCTCCTGAAGATTCAGGAAGGAAAGCGGTCTGCCGTTTTTATTGTTCGCCTTTCGCTGACGAAGCCGTTCCTTCTGCACATAAGGCCTGCCGGTTTTATCCTTTGCGATTGTCAGTTCATAGGTAATGGGGCGGGAATTGCTTGTTTCTTTATAATACAGTTCAAACTCGATCGGGTCCTTAGAGCCTTGCGACACGATCTGGTCGTAACCGCCCCGGTTGTTTGCGTCGCAGGCGGATTCCACGTCCGTGGAGATGCAATCTGCAATAAAGCCGAACGCGTCGGCCAGCGTGCTTTTTCCGTTGCCGCTCGGACCGATAATGGCGACCATGTTCCCCAGCGGATCGGCTTGCCGGTCGCTGTACAGCTGTCCCATTCGGATGTTTTTCAGACAACCGTAATTCTTGATTGAAATACCTAATATTTTGCCCATGCCCTTTCCTCCGTTTTCATTAATTAGAAGTATTTGCAAAAATATATTATCTATTCAACTATACTTGAATAAAGTAAAATCAAATCATTACATATGTAAAGGTTCCGCTCGGTATAGCCGATCTTTATATACCCCTGATGAATTCTGTGGATTCAATATACGTTTATTTTTAGCTCAAAATCCGGACACTCAGTCGGCATATTTATACCGTTTCAGCGGATTTAATTGTTTCCTCGATCAGTTGTATTTCGGCGTCATTCAATCCGTATTTCGCATATAGTTCTTCATCCGTCCAACATTTATTAAATTGCTGTATGGGAACAAACACAAATGTTCTCTTGGAGACATCTGGTGACACAATGGTGGGCTGGCATAAGAATCTGAAAAATTTTGTTTTTAAGTAATTATAACAATACTCCGCTTCCTTTTTTGTATCAAAAGTTGAAACCAAAACATATGACTCTGTAACAACTGACCCCGGCTCGGCAAGAAATGTTTGCGACAAACGTAAAACTTGTCCGTTATCTTCTTCTGGAACAGAGGTAGAACGTGAAGTGACAAGCTTCCATTTATCAATCAATTCCGGGTTTACTGTCACTCGTTCGCGACGTATATATGCGAAGCCGCTTTTTTCTTTTTTATTGTAGATCTTAATGTCACCGCTATCGTCGAAATCAGTGAAGTTTGTTCTGAACCCAAATGGTTTTTGCCTATAGACCATTTCAGACAATGCTGGTTCTTTTAATGATTTTACTTTCCTAATAATCTCACATGCCATCGAATCGCGGATGAATAAATCTCCGAATTCATTTAGAGGGCGTGTAACGTCTCGGATGATTCCGGTGTTATCATGTTCAACAACCTTTGCATTATGAGAATTATAAGAGCTATTCCAAAGGAAATAACAGATTCCACCTCCATTTCTTATGCCAGGAAAACAATCTGAAGACCTTTTGTAATCATGAAGCTCACACAGGTGGCCTTCTGTCAACATTTCCTCTCGGAATTCCTCTAATCCACGACCTCCACAGTACCATCTTGACGGGATAATCATGCAAATATATCTTGGGCTAAGCTTCTTCGCACATGCTACAAACCTTTGATAAATGGGGGTTGCACTTGCATTATTTCCACCATCACTTAATTGGTAGGGTGGATTTGATATAACGACATCGAAATGCATATTTAATATCTCCTCTGGATGATAGGTATGAATCAATTCGTAAGCATGAGATTCAAGTTCTTCACCACGGTCATATTGCTGTGCACTAGCACTACAGAAGATACACTTCCCATCTTTCCACGTGTGTATAGTCCGTTTGAAGCGTATATTTCCCTGCGCATCGTCAAACCGGCTTACGGAGAACTCACTGTTGGGATATTTTGAACAATACAGCCCGCGTCTCGAAAGCAGACTCGTCAGCTCTGTGATCGCGATCCCGAACAGCTGCTTATGAAAAATATGATCGACGCGCTCCTGCAGATCCGGGAATTGCGGTTTCAGCCCCTCGATCAGCCGTTTTGCGATCTCCCGCAGAAAAACGCCGGATTTGCAGGCGGGGTCAAGGAACGTCGTATCGGGATTGCGGAACAGCTCCTGCGGGAGCAGATCCAGCATCTGGTTTGCGATCTCCGGCGGAGTGAACACCTCGTCGTTGGACAGATTCGCAAGACATGAAAGCACGTCCGGATTATAAACGTTGTCAAAAAGTCCGTCAGACACGATCATTCAGCCTCCTGTAATGCGCAATGTATTCTTTCAGAAACGTGGGTTCGACCTCGCCGTCCGCGTTGGCGAAAAGCGACATCTGTCCGGTTTGTTTGATGTGGTCGGTCTCTTCCGAGGCGGCGAGCAGCTCTGCCATGGTGTAATCCTTGCGGTGCATTATGGCGTCGTTGAACGGGAACGTCCATTCGGAAAACACGATCGGATATTTTGTGTCCTGCTGCAGGTCGTCCACCTGCATGAGCGTCAGCGCGTTGCCGCAGACGATGTTTTTGCTTAAAATAAAACGGGCGGATTCTCTGACGTCGTCATGGCAGTCTTTTTTGCAGACGGTCCGATACTCCTTCTCCCAGATGCCGAAAAGCCGCTC
>CACYHJ010000002.1 GCA_902774165.1 Oscillospiraceae bacterium | reverse complement strand
AGATGATATCTATTTGTATATTTGACTGACACTAATGCCTAATGCCCAGTGCCTGATGCCTAAATTCTGATTTATCGCGCAGCGATAAATCAGAATTTACTCAGATTCCTCCATCGTGACGCACACGTCCCGCAGAAAACGGAACAGCGGAAGAAACCATTCAAAAGAGTCCGCGATCCGTTCCGGCGTGATCTCCTCGCCGTATTCCACGGTGAAGCCGGCGCTCAGGCTTTTCCGGTTGTACCAGGGGTTCAGGAACGCGCCCCGGTCCCCCTTCGGGCGCTTGTATTCGTCGCCCCACAGCCGCACGTCGCCGTGGGCGAGAAGGTCTTTGACCATCTGCTCGAACCGGGCGGGCGCCGCGTCGATCCGGTCCCGGTAATTCTGCGCCTGCTTTGCGGTCATATCCCAGGTCCCCATGCCGAAGGAGCAGTCCGACGGCGTGATTTCAAACCAGAAGCAGGGGCCCTGCGCCTTCGGGTCCCCGTCCTTGATCGTGAACCACATATTTTCTTTGTAGGGCCCTCTGCCGAAAAGGCGTCGGGCGTCCCGGTAGATCCGGCAGACGTGCAGCCCGAAATCCTCCTCCGGGTGCCGGTCCCGCATCAGCGCCAGCGTTTCAAACGCCATGGACTTCAGCGGTTTGTTGACGAAGGTTTCAAACGCTTCTTTGTGGGCCTGAAACCAGGGGCGCTCGTTGTTGAGCGCCAGCTCCCAAAGAAACTCCCCGGTCTTCTGTGTAAAATATCCTGCCATCGGTCAACGTCCCTTTCTTTCCGGTAAATATCCGTATTTTTTGTTTTGTGTGATCGTCAGCGCGGCGGTCAGGCAGACCGCGCAGAGCTCCGCCGCCGTGACTGCCGTCCAGATCGCGTTGGCGCCGAACAGCGCCGGCAGCGCGAAGATCGACGCGGCCTGGAACAGCAGCGTGCGGGAAAAGGAGATCGCCGCCGATACGCCGCCGTTGTTCAGCGCGGTGAAAAACGCAGAGCCGAAAATATTGAAGCCCTTGATCAGGTAAGAGGTGGTGTACAGCCGGAACGCCGTCGCCGTCAGCGCCTGCAGCCCGGCGTCGTAGCCGGTGAAGATTTTCGCCGTCGTTCCGGCGGCGAGCTGCGCCAGCGCAAACATCGCAAGCCCTGCGGCGAGAATAAACGCCGCGCACTTTTTGAACAGGTTCTGCAGCTCCGGCCGGTTCTTTGCGCCGTAGTGGTAGCCGATCACCGGCGCGACGCCCATGGAAAACCCGAAAAAGATCGAAAGGAAGACGAAGTTCACATACATGATCACGCCGTACGCCGCCACGCCGTTCTCGCCGAAGAACCGGATCAGCTGCCGGTTGTACAGCATGTTGACCAGCGACATGGAGACGTTCGTCATCAGCTCCGAAGCGCCGTTGGTGACGGTTTTCAGCAGCGCGCGGCCGTCGAACCGGGTTTTTCCCAGGCGCAGCAGGCTGGTATTCTTCGCGAAAAAGTAGCCCAGCGGCACCGCGCCGCCGGTAAATTCAGCGACTGCCGTCGCCGCGGCGGCGCCCGCGACGCCCCACCGGAACGCGCCCACGAACAAAAAATCCAGCGCCATATTGGCGACGCCCGCGCCGACGGTCACCGCCAAGCCCAGCCGCGGCCGTTCCGCCGCAACAAAAAAGCTTTGGAACACGTTCTGCAGCATGAAAAAGGGCAGCGAGAGCAGCCCGATCCGCCCGTAGGTCACGCAGTAGGGCAGCATCGCCTCGTCCGCGCCCAGAAAAAGGGCGACGTCCCTGAGAAAAATCTGCCCCAGAATCAAAAACAGGGCGCCGACGGCGATCACCGTGTAGACCATCAGCGAAAACAGTTCGTTCGCGCGTTTTTTGTCCCCCTCGCCCAGCGTTTTTGAGACCAGCGCCGTGCCGCCCGCGCCGATCAGGAACCCCGGCGTGCTGAGGATCATGATAAAGGGCATAATCAGGTTCACGCCCGCGAAGGCGGTTTTGCCGGTGTAATTCGAAACAAAAAAACCGTCCACCACGCCGTAGACGGAGGTAAAGACCATCATCACGACCGAGGGCAGCACGAACCGCAGCAGCCGTTTTGTCGTGAAGTGATCGGAAAGTCTGATCTGCATGCGTCTTCTCCGTAAGTGAAATACCGATCTATTTTATCCCATTCAAAAAAATATGTCAACTTGTCTTTTGCCCGCATTGACAATTCTTTTGATCGGTGTTACTATTTTTGTAATGTCAAGCGATCGGAGATGAACCCCATGATGAAAAACCGTGTGCTGGCCGGATACGAACCGGCGGCGCTGTTTGAACATTTTGAAAATATCAGCGCGATCCCCCGCGGCTCCGGCAACGAGGCGGGAATCGCCGCCTACCTCTGTGATTTCGCAAAAAATCACGGGCTGGAATCCCATACCGACGCGCTGCACAACGTGCTGATCAAAAAGCCCGCGACGCCGGGCAGAGAGGCGCGTCCGCCGGTGGTCCTGCAGGGCCACACGGACATGGTCTGCGAAAAGAACGCCGGGGTGGAGCATGATTTCCTGCGCGACGGACTGCGCCTGCGGGTCGACGACGGCTGGCTCAGCGCCGAAGGGACGACCCTCGGCGGCGACGACGGGGCGGCGGTGGCGATCATGCTGGCGCTGCTGGAGGATGATTCCTTCCCGCACCCGGCGCTGGAATGCGTGTTTACCACGCAGGAGGAGACCGGCATGGACGGCGCCCTCGGGTTTGACTGGTCGCTGGTTCGTGGCAGAACGCTGATCAATCTGGACAGCGAGGCGCTGGACGTCGCCACGGTGAGCTGCGCCGGCGGCGCGACGGGGGAGATCCGCTTCTCCTGCGCGCCGCAGCCTTACGGCGGGCAAGCCCTGCGGGTCTTCGTCTCCGGGCTGGCGGGCGGCCATTCCGGGACGGACATCCGTCACGGGCGGGCAAATTCCGTCATTACGCTCTGCAGAATGCTGTCCGAAGCCGCGCAGAAAACGCCGCTGCGGATCTGTTCTCTCAACGGGGGATGCAAATCCAACGCGATCCCCCGCGAATGCGAGGCGGTGATCGCGGTCGAGGACCCGGCGGCGGCGGAAACGGCGCTCCGGGAATCCGCGGACAGGATCTCGAAGGAGCTGACCGCGGCGGACGCGGCGTTCCGGGCGGAGATCTCCCCCGCGACGGCGGAAACGGCGTTTTCCGCGTCGGACACCCGGCGGCTGCTCGCATTTGCCGCGCTGGTTCCCAACGGGGTGCAGAGCCGCTCCCCCGCCGCGCCGGAGCTGGTGGAATCCTCCTCCAGCCTCGGGGTCGTCCGCACGCAGGGGGATGCCGTGACGTTCACGGTGATGCCTCGCTCTTCCGTCGACAGCCGGCTGGATTCTATTATAATGAAAATCAATATATTGGCGCAGACGCTGGGGGCGGATTGCGCCTTCCGGGAACGCCATCCCGGCTGGGCATACGCGGCAAACAGCCCGATCCGCGAGCGCTACCTTGAAACCTATCGGGAATATTTCGGCACAGAAGCCCGGGCGGAGGCGATTCACGCAGGGCTGGAATGCGGCGTCATCAGTCAGAAGCTGGGCGGGATCGACGCGGTCTCCATCGGCCCGGAGATGCGCGACATCCACACCCCGGACGAGCGGATGAACCTGCGGTCCTTCGCCGACGCGTATGCGCTGACGGCGAGGATGCTGGGTAAATTCTGATTTAACGGCGAAGCCGTTAAATCAGAATTACTTGTGTTTGCTACGCAAACACATATCGAATGCTCGCTTGCGAGCATATATCGAGTTGACCGCAGGTCAACATATCGAATCGCCGCAAGGCGATATCTCGACAAATAATTTTCGATATGCGCTTCGCGCTCGATATGTCGGCTTTGCCGACTCGATATGCCGCCAAAGGCGGCTCGATATGCGTCGCAAGCGACGCAAGACGGGGTGCAAGCACCCCGTTAAATCAGAATTTGAATCAATCAAAGAAAGGACCTCCACGCCATGAAACTCATCCTCTGCGGCGATCTTGTGCCGACGGAGGCGACGCGGCCCGCCTTTGACCGCGGCGATCTCCGCGCCCTGATGGGCGACGCGCTGCCGGTGATCCGGTCCGGCGACTTTGCCGTCGCGAATCTGGAATGCGCCCTGACCCGCAGCGACCGGGCGATCCGCAAGCTGGGCGCGCTGCTGAAGGGCTCGCCTGCCGACGCCCGCGTGATCGCCGGCTGCGGCTTTACCCACCTCGGCCTGAGCAACAACCACACGCTGGATTACGGCGTCGCCGGCATGCGCGATACCGTGGCAGCGATCAGGGACGCCGGCATGGTCCCCTTCGGCTTCGGCGAAAACGACCGGGACTCCCGCAAGACCCTCTGTCTGGAAAAAGACGGCTTCCGCGTGGGCGTGGTTGCGGTCTGTGAACACGAATATACTTACGCCCTGCGGGACCGGTTCGGCGCGAACCCCTTCGATCCCTTTGACACGATGGAGGATATCGCCGCGGCGAAGGCGAACGCCGACCGGGTGGTCGTGCTCTATCACGGCGGCAAGGAGCAGAGCGAATATCCCTCTCCCCGTCTGCGCAAGGCGTGCCGCGCCATGGTGCGCGCCGGGGCGGATCTGGTGCTGACCCAGCACAGCCACTGCATCGGCTGCCGCGAGGCCTATCGCGGCGGCGAGATCCTTTACGGGCAGGGGAATTTCAATTTTGTCGACGAGCTTGAGAACCCGCAGTGGCGCTGCGGGCTGATCGTCCGCGTGACCTTCGGGGAAACCGCGGCGGCGGAGTACCTGCCCGTCGTTGTGACGGATACCGGGATCCGCATGACGGACGCGTCGGAGAAGGAAAAGATCCTTTCCGGGTTCTCTGAGCGCAGCGAAATCCTGCAGGATGAAGACCGATGGCTCGCCGAATGGGAGAGGTTCTGTTTTTCCATGCCCTGTTACGTTGACGCGGTGGCAAACGCGTTCCGGGATATTCCCGAGGGGGACCGGTGCAATCAGGTCTTTCCCCACTACCTCGACTGTGAGGCGCACACCGACGTGTGGCATACGATTTTCCCCAGCTGGCACGGGGACGGGACTTCGGGAGCTTAGGAGGTAAAACAGATGGAACAGGATCTCAGAGCGCTGCTGGCGCAGCGGAAGCTGCCCGCGTTCAGAAGCCGGGAGGAGATGAAAAATCTCCTTCTTCGGGAGGAATACGGTTATTTTCCGGATCTCCCCTTTTCCTTCGCCGTCCGGGACGCGGGCGGCGTATGCGCGCCGCTGGTCTGCGGCAAATGGCCTTATCATAAAATGGAAATGACGCTGACGACCGAATACGGCTCCCGCACGCTGCCCTTCACCCGGCTGTATTGCGACGACGGCGAAAAACGGCCGCTGATCATTTATATCGACTTCAATCAGGGCGCGCCGTCGCCTTATTATCCGGTTGAGCTGGTGGCGGAGCGGGGCGTGAACGTGCTTTCGTTTTATTACACCGACGCGGCCAGCGACGACGGTGACTTTTCCAACGGGATCGTCCCGATCTTTCTGCCGCAGGGGCAGAATACGGACGACGCCTGCGGCAAGCTCGGCGTCTGGGCGTTCTGCGCGTCCCGGCTGCTGGATTACGCGCTGACGCTGCCCGGGATCGACGCGACCCGCGTCGGCGTGCTGGGGCATTCCCGTCTCGGCAAGACCGCGCTGGTGGCAGGCATGCTGGACGAGCGTTTCACCTACGTGTTCCCCAACGATTCCGGCTGCTGCGGCGACGCGCTGTTCCGGGGCAATACCGGGGAGCAGATCTCCGACATCGTCCGGTCGTTCCCGTTCTGGTTCTGCAAAAACTTTCATAAATACGCGCAGACCGGCGTTCCCGAGGCGTTTGACCAGCATTATCTGCTGGCCTGCATCGCGCCGCGGCGCGTGCATACCGGCGCGGCGGAACAGGACGGCTGGGCGGATCCCCTTTCCCAGCAGCTGAGCTGTCTCGCGGCGGGCGAATACTGGCAGACGGAATACGGCCTTCCGGGGCTTGTCGACGGGGCGCGGAGGGTTCCCGCGGGCGGGGCGCTGACGCAAGGGTTCGTTGCGTATCATCTTCGCGCCGGGCTGCATCAGCTGTCGTATCACGATTGGGAATTATATATAGGATATATAAAGAAATAAGGAGCGGACAAAATGACTTACGTGATTTCGGACCTGTTCGGCTATGATCCGGACCGGCTGGCGGCTGCGATGAAACGGGCGGGCGTTCGGGATGCGGATACCTGCTATGTGCTGGGCAACGTGCTCGATTACGGGGATTATCCCGTGGAGATGCTGCGGTTTCTGATGGATCAGCCGAACGTGGAGCTGCTGCTGGGCGAGCATGAGAAGCTGCTGCTGGACTGCGCGTTTGTGTTCGACGCGCTCTCCGGCGGCAAACCGGCGCAGATGACGCCGGACCGGGTTTCCGGACTGAACGAATGGAAGGACGCCGGCGGGGAGGATACCATCCGCGCCTTCGCCGCGCTGGGCGAAGAGGAGCGCGCCGATCTTCTGGATTATCTCCGGGAGGCGGAAAAATACGCGCTCGTCACGGATGAAAATGACCGGGACTGGCTGCTGGTCCACGGCGGCCTGGGCAATTTCTCGCCGGAGAAGAAGCTGTCGGCGTATACCGACGAAGAGCTGCTGCTTGCCGTTCCCGCAATGGGAGAGACTTATTATGACGGCGTAACGCTGGTGTTCGGCCATACGCCCACGCTGGATTACGGGGAAGAATATGAGGGCGTGATCGTCGAAACGCCCGGCTGGGTTGCGATCGATACCGATCCCGTGCCCACGCTGGTTCGCCTGGAGGATCTGTCGCAATTTCCGCTGGACTGAGGCAAAAACAAAACAGGTGTTTCGGAAATCGGCGTCCGTGGAGGGCGCCGATTTCTTAAAAAAATGAAGTAAATGTTAATTCTGCGGAATAAACGGAAGATTTTTTGACAAATTTGATTTTAATAGTTGATTTTTTCTGTCTTGTGTTATAAGATATTAATGAATATATAGCGTGAGAAAGAGCCGTTTTGGTGAAATTGTGTTCTTTCGAGCGCTTATAGGCAACTCTTCAATGTAAAGGAGAATTCGCATGAAGATCAAAAGACCATTGCGTGCAGTGCTGAGTATCTTCCTGTCAGTGTTGATGTTATCCACATCCCTGATGAGCGGGATACAGGTATTTGCCGCGTCGGTCGACGCGACGCAGACGGCGAAGGAAGCTTCGCTGGCCGACGCGCTGACCGATTATGCAAATGATCAGAGCGATAATAACCGGTTCAAAGTCCTCGCGGCTCTGGCCCCGGTCGTGTCGTCTCTGACAGTGGCGCTCCGGTCTCAGCCCACCGTGAAAGACGGCGAGCTGAAGGGCGGCACTGAAGGCGCGAATTTCATGGGTGAACTCCGCGACGAGGTTATCCGTCTTGCCGACGCGGCGGACGACGAGGCCAAGCTCGCGCTCATCAATGAGTTCATTCCCACCGTGGGCGGTACCGGCGAGTATCACAGCCGCGCCGATTACCGTGTTGCGGAGCAGGGTTCCGGTCTTGCCGATTTCGTTCTCGACGGGAACGTCGGCGACGTGACCGTCAGCGCGAAGAGAGAGGCTTTTGACGCGATCGCCGATTTCGATGCCGACAGCATCGAAGCGGAGGTCGAGACGGAGCTTTCGATCACCTATCACTGCGCTGCATGGCAGAAAGCAGCCGTTTCTTATACCTCGGACGATGACGCGATCACCGGCGCATCCACTGCGAGCTATGAGTTCTACTATTTCACTGCCAAGCCCACAATCGATAAAGAAACAATGGACGTTTCCGCAGAGAAGGCGGTCATTGACGCCTTCATTGCTCAGTTCGGCGTGAATGAGAAGAATTACAAGAATTCCGCCATGGGCGATTACATCAAGGATTACAGCAAGCTCTACGCCCTTGATAACATCGCCGCCGTTTCCGAGGAAAACGAGCGCATTTATCTTGCCGCGGTCGATCTCGGTTATCAGTGGTGGGGGAACTTCATCTCCTCTGACTGGCTGAACAACGTTGTCTTTGACTTTATGAAGGAGACCGACGCCGCGATGTACACCCGCGGGCTCAAGCCCATCGTGGCGCGCATGAACGCGGTTGCCGACGCGAGCGTCGAGATTTCGACGCTTGACGACGCCTGCGCCGTGATGCGCAATTACGTCTCCCTTCAGAACTGGATCACCGGCTACAAGCCGCTGCTTGCGCAGAAGGACCGCAACCATGCGGCCGCCGCGCAGAACCTTCCGGAGCTGAGAGCCTGGGAGGATTATTCGGCAGCGCTTGCCGCGATGCTCTCCTCTCTCCGCACCGCGATCATCGACACGGTCAACGAGGTTGCGTCTCCCCTGCTTGACAAGCTGGAGGCCGCCGCTTACACCGAAGGTGAGCTTGAGGCCCAGTACAACGAGCAGTATCTTGCCTATATCGATTCGTATATGAGCGATATCGATCAGGGCGAGGGTGCGACGGAGCCTTCCGAGGATGAATTTGTCGCGAAGATCGAGTATTACGACGATTCGATCTCCAGCGAAGAGCTGATGGAAATCCTCGGCGTATTTGCCGGTCTGAGCCAGGCGATCAGCATCGATCTGACGGACGAAGGTCTCGATCAGTTCTATGAGAGCTTTGCCGGCGACAGCTTTATCGCCATCAACAAGATGATCTCCGAAACGCTGAACGCGAGAGGCGTCGAAGAATTCGGCGACGACGTTTATGCGGTTGAGAAGGCGTACGCCTTCGCGTACAGACTTCGTCTGGACGATACGGCTTCCGATATCGAGGCCGCGATCGACGAGGCCAACGCAGCGGCAGCCGCCAACGAGAGCGTGCGCGACGTTGTGGCGCTCGGCGGGAAGTTCAACGAGACCATCCTGTTCGCAAAGCTTGCGCAGAAGGTTTATGACATCAAGGCGGTTTACGATCTCGAGGGCGAGGTCAACGCCGTCAACGCCGAAACGATCAGAAATATCGCCGGCGGCATCGACAGCGGTATTTATGACTATCTCAAGAACGGCAGCGATTACGCGAAGGGCCTGATCTACGGTCCTGCCGAGGGCGCCTCCGCCCCCGCCGCGGGCCTTGTGCTCGTCGCCCGCGCGGCTGACGACTTTGACAGCGTTTACGACGCGGTCACCGGCACCGTCGCCGCCACCGCCGCTTCTTTCTCCCGCGTGAATCTTGAGGTCTCCGGCACGAATTATTATACGATTCGCAGAGGCGACACCAACAATGATATCGCGAGAACCACCGGTGAGGACTATCAGGTCACCAGCAGCCGTGTGAATGATACGATTGCGAAGCTTGACAAGTTCCTGAGCAGCTCGGATCTGACCAACCTGATCAACCTCGAGAAGACCAACGAGGACGGCACCACGGAGCCCTATCAGCTCAACGGTCACAACGTCCGGAACCTGAACGAGCTGATCAACGCGATCCTTGTCGACAAGATCTATTCCGATAAGATCATGAACACCCTTGTCGGCACGATCTATCCCATGATCTGCAATCTGGTCAAGGTGCAGCTGTCCTCCGTCCTGTTCAATACGAACGGCAAGAGCTCCACCAGCTACGACCCGCTGAACCTGGACTCCTTCGGCCTGCACGCGTCCTCCGGCGCGTTCCATGCGGAGCTGGGCGGCAGAGCCTGGCTGTATTTCAACGGCGCGAGCAGCACCGCGCGGTTTGACGCGCTGCTGCACAACGCGAAACTTGATATTTATCCCAAGTATCTCTCCGCGCACATGGGCTCCTTCCCGAAGGTGCAGGCGAAGCTGAACAACAGCGGCTGGAATACGCCCGACCAGTATGAGAACCTCACTTATCTGGGCAGATTCTATGACGACTGGCAGGCCGTGAACCTGAAGACGGAAGAAGTCATCGGTTACAACCCTGCGCTTTATTCGTACGTCGACGGCGAATGGGTGCTCGACTGGGATTGGGATATCGACGGCAGCGAGGCAAGATTCAAAACTGCTTTGAGCGCGATCATCGACTCCATCCTTCCCGTCGCGCAGATCGTTTTCGGCGGCAAGGATAATTACTCGAAATATCTCGGAAACGCGGCTTACGTGGAAGGCACGAACCTGTGGGCGACCGCATACGCGGATATCGCCGGTACTCACTACGGCCCGTCCACGAGACCGACGCTGAGAGGCAGAGCCGGCGCGGATATCCAGATCAAGGCGAAGCATGACGGCGAGAACGGCGCTACCGTCTACGGCTACAGAGACATTCTTGCTCCCGTATTCGAAGCGTTCGGCATCGATAATTACAGCTATCAGCCGCTGTCGATGTCCTCCTACCGTCCCGGTACGGATTCCGAGGCAGGGACGTACGTCAACGGCATTATGGAACCGCTGAAGCGGATCATCGACCAGGTCACCCACGCGCCGGTCGATAAGATCCTCAGCATCCTGCCGAACGTGACCTACATGCTGAGAAGCAATTTCATTCAGGAAATGATCTCCAATCTGCACGTCGTGCTTTCCTTCCACGTTCAGGTCGAAGACTTTGACGAGGTGAAGATCGGCGGCGGCGTTGCCGACTGGTTCGATCTCGACTGGCTCGCCAGCAACTTCAAAGGCCAGATCAACGGAGCGATCCCGTGGATCACCAACGCGATCAAACTCCCCATCGATATTGCGGACCTGCTTGACGTTGAGAACGTCACCGACATCAACGTGATCCTGAAGGGCGTTCTGGCGAAGGCCGACAATGTGAAACTGCAGACGCTGGTCAACAGCCTGCCCTACATCAACCAGACGCAGCTCAGCCAGCTGGGTACCCGCGGCAATCCGTCCTCGGAGCGCACCTACGGCACCCGTTACTTCGTGACCGCCGACAAGCCCGACGTTCTGTGGTGGCTGCTGAATTACGTCGGTCAGTGCCTTGCGAACACGACGTTCCGTGACGCGGTCAAGGAAATGATCATCTCGGGCGAGGATGACGACACCTCGATGATGGATTCGATCCTCGGCATGATCGGGACGAATCCCGACGCCGTTGGCGCCGCGCTCATCGAGCTGTTCAACCCCGTCGAGTACCGCAACGCGACTTATACTCAGTGGACGCCCGCGCAGGCCTCCACGCCCGCCCTTGTCAACCAGAACGGCGCCGCTTACGTCTACCTGAAGTACGGCAACGACTGGACCTACGATAAGGCGACGGCGCTGGTCGAGGGCACCAACGAGATCATGTCCACCCTTCTGAAGAAGACCTTCGAGGAAGACGGATATGACAACTTCGGCGACTGGCTCGACTCCAAGATCGGCAAGGGCCTGTCCGAGACGAACATCACCAACTTCATTAAAACGCTGGTCGGCATCGGCGACAGCCTTGACAGCTACCAGCTCAACTACATCCTCAGCCGCGTTACCGCAAGCGGCCTGGATCTTCACGCCTGGGGCAACGCATTCGGTTACCTGTATGACGATGCGGAGACCGCAGAGGAAGACCGTCACCCGCAGCCCGGCCAGACCGGCTACGACGGCGCGACCTTCGCAAGACTGAGCGCGACCAAGACGACCGAGACCGATCCCGAAACGGGAGAGGCGGTCGACAAGGTGCTCTGGACCATCAGAGACACCGGCGGCGTGACCCACTCCTTCATTGAGGTTGACGAGAAGACTGCGCTGACCACTGAAGAGCTGGCGCAGAACAGAGAGACCTATCAGCTCATTCTCGGCTACGTCCTGCAGCCGCTGAGCCCGATCGTCGACACGCTCCTGTCCGATAAGGACGCGGTGATCTTCCCGCAGAGCGCAGGCGATACGACCGGCCTGCTCAAGCTTCTGGGCAACAACGGTTATGACAACGCGATCATCCCGCTGTTCGAAGGCCTCGGCGTACCCTCCGCCAACATCAAGACCCAGAGCGAGTTCAACGCGCTGAACACCTACGACGCGAAGCTCGACTACATTATGAACACTGTCCTTGACTTCCTCGAGTCGCTCTACGGCGATTCCGCGACCAGGGACAACATCATCAACAACGCGATGGAGCAGTTCATCCCGTATCTGCTTCAGTTCGTCCAGAGCAACGGCCTGTCCGTGCTGGTGCGTCAGCTGCTCAAGCCGCTGCTTACCACGGTCGACACCGTCAGACCCATTCTGGGCATCAACATCAACTATCTGGCGGACTATATCATTGACAATATCCTCGGTCAGCTTTTGTCCGGTCCCGACGCGGAGATCGAATTCGAGCTGCCGAAGGATCTGTCCACCATCGCCGCTCCCACCAACGGCCTGAACCTGAGAGACCTTACCTTCTCCAAACTCGCAAACGTCCTCGCCGCCATCGTCAACAAGGCGAACGGCGCCACCGCGGGCAGCGACAACTACCTTGACGTCTCCCCGCTGGTGTACGGTATCGACAACATCCTTTCGCTCGAGCATTCGAGCGCGGCGAGCAAGTCTGCGACTTACACCACACGCACGCTCTTCACGAAGACGGGCAGCGCAAACTACAACAAGACTAACGCAGCCAACGTGCTGACGGTCGCTGTTTCCCTCGCTCTCGACTTCGTGATGGAAGGCAACAACCTGAATGCGGTCAGCAGTCTGCTGGGCAAACTGCTCGGCGAAGAAACGGCCGCTGAGATCGACAAGTATATCAATATCTTTGACGATATCAAGGAAGTCCTTCGCGACACCGGCTCTGTCGAAGCGTTCCTTTCCGAGCCGAACTGGTTCTACATCAACGGCAGCTCCAAGGGCTCCGACGACACGATCATTCTTCCCGCCCGCATCTACTATTATCTGAGATACGGCAGAGGCACCGATACCGACGTCTCGAAGTTTGATCCCATGCAGCTTCCCGATGAGGAAAACCTCTGGACTCCGGAGCTTGCGAACAAGCTGATTGAAAGCATTCCCGCCCTTGCCGATATGGCGGTCGGTATGCTGATGAAGGATCAGGAAAATGCACCCGAATCCGCATCCGCCCTGCTGACCTCCATGTGGGATCAGTACATCGGAAACGCGTTCTCGCCCAAGACCATCGGCTCCATTGCCGAAATGATCTACGGCTTCATTCCGGAAGCGGTCATGAACTTCAAGAGCTTCCTGAACGTGTTCCTGAACGTTGACCTTGATACCTGGATCAACACCTATTTCGAGGATCAGGGCAAGGTTGACGAAGAAGGCAACCCCGTGCTCGACGAGGAGACCGGCGAACAGGTCATTGAGAAGGTCGTGAAGGAAGCCTATACTTCCGAAGAGCCTTACGCGTCTGTCGAAGAGTTCTCCGCAGCCCTCGCACAGCTTCTCACCCCGCTGGATGAGATCCTGAGCTGGCTGCTCACCGGGAAGGACTATAAGTTCTTCTATTCCAAGACAACACCGCTCGCGTCCGATGCGAACGCGAAGGATCAGATCATTCTCGGCGGCGGCCAGGGCTATGCCCGCGGTCTTGTCCCGATCCTTGAAGCGTTCGGCTGCGAACCCGCTCCGCTTCAGGCAGGCGACACCGGCGTCAGCGTTCTGACCTACTCCATCACCGCGATCCTGCAGAGACTGGAAGGTATCGTGAAAGCCGATGATCCGATCAACGCGCTTCTCGACATCCTGCCCAACCTGTTGTACTTCATCAATGCGGACGGTCTGACCTCCAGCATCCTGAACCTTGTCGCTCCTGTCGGCAGCCTTGCCGTGGCGCTTGCTCCCACCCTCTTCGGCGGAGAAGAGCCTCTGATCGAGATCGACAACGAGAATATCGACGTTCAGGCCCTGGTTAACGCGATCGAAAGCGCTGACAACAGCAGAGACAAGTTCATCGCACTCATCGACGCGATCCTTGTGACCGCGCTGCCCGATACGGTCGTGCTTCCCGAGAACTTCTCGGTCGGCAAGATCGACATGGAGACGATTCTTGACACGGTCAAGGCTCTCACCGGCATCGAGATCCATGACGCCGTCACCATGAAGGTCGAAGGCACGAACGGCTTCAACTATCTTGACAACTTCTATTACGGCGATATCCGCAAAGCGAATTCCGCCAACGGCCTGCTTCGCTACACCGCGAACTTTACCGACGCGACCGCGGAGAGCAAGGCTGACCTGCTCACCATTCTGGTTTACACAGTCTTCGATGTTCTCAATTATGAGCCCGAAGAGGGTGTGTTCCCGAACGACATTGCAATCGCGACGCTGATCAACAAGGACGATCCCGACTCCGTGGTCGAAAAGGTTGCCGCGATCCGCGATATGCTGCAGATCTACATTGACGAGAACTACGGCGAGTACGACTGGTTCTACTTCAATGAAGACCTGAAGAACATGACCGACGAAGCGGCGGCAGAGTTCTATGCGCAACTCGCGTCCGGCGAGGCAGACCTTGCCGAGTACGCCACCACCATGAGCTACGTCCTTGAGAGCTATCTGTCCTACGACGACGAGGCGCAGGATAACCTCTGGAACGCTTCCACCGCGGCGAGAGTCCGCGACAGCGCGAAGGGCATCGTTGACGCGCTGATCAAGAGCCTTGTGGCTTCCGATGATGATCCCGCCAACGACGGCGTCGAGACCGCTGCGGATTATCTCAATGATCTTTGGGAGACCAACAACCCGCTCGATAAGAGACTTGAGTACACCATCGGCGGCGCTATCGGCAACATCCTGAAGAATCTTGACAACGAAACGCTTCTCGATCTCATCGGCGCTGTCCTCGACATCTCCGACAGTGATTGGGCTGAGTGGAAAGCGGTCATCAACCAGTACACCGCAATCGAGGATCCCGCAACTGAGATCTCCGATGAAGAAAACACCAAGTACGAGCCTGAGGTATTTGTCCAGAAGATCCTCGCGATGGTAAGACCGGTCGGCAGAATTCTTGACTGGCTGCTGTTCGATCAGGATATCAAGGTCTTCTACCTCAACGACAACAGAGCCGCAATCAATATCGACGGCGCGAAGGGCTTCGAAGAGGGCATCCTGCCGATTCTTGAAGTTCTTGAGTGCGACCTCGGCGACGCGAACATCGAGGAGCTTGACGGCATCAGCGCACTTGAGCTCACCCTCAACGCTCTGATCGCGAAACTGAAGAGTATTCTGGAATCCGACGATCCGATCGATACGATTGTCAACATGCTTCCGCAGATCATCTACTTCATCAACACCAACGGCCTTGCAGTCAGCCTCAACAACCTGCTTGATCCTGTCATGCAGCTGGTTGAGAAGGTAGCCGTGATCGCGCAGGAAGAGGGCGACGAAGAGCATTCGACTCCGACCGACATCGTCAGCCTGCTGAATCTCGACAAGTACGGCATCGAAAGCCTTGACGAGCTGAGACTCAAGAACGTGCTGAATATTGTTGAAACCATTCTTGCGGACAACGACATCAACGTCAAGATCTACGACGCTCTTACCAAGGACGGCGTGAATTACCTTGACACCTTCGCCATCGGCAAGCTGGTGAAGATCGAGTCCACCGTGAACGGCAGAACCTACTACTCCATGGAGTATAACGACGACATGGACTGCATGGGTCTTGTCACGATCCTCCTTTGCTCCGCTGTCGACGTCTTCAAGTACGGCGAGAACAAGGAATTCTTCGCGAACCTGATCTTCAAGGACGACGAGAAGAGCGTTGAAAAGTTCGACGCGATCCTCGACCTGATGATCTCCACCGTGAACGACGCGGCGCTGGTCGATTACGACTGGTTCTACTTCGATCCGGAGAACGTGAACGCGGACAGCTTCCCGAACGTGGGCGACAAAGTCTCCGTTTCCTACGAGAAGTCCACCATGGGCTATCTTGAGTACAACAACAACTGGAATCTTGAAACCGCGCAGTATATCGAGGATAAGTTCTATGACATCCTTGATACCGTGATCGGCGCAGCAACCGATTACGACACTGCAAGCGCCCTGATCAAGGATAAGTGGGGCGAGGTCAACCTTTACAGCTGGGATACCGTCAACAAACTCGGCGCTGCCATCGGCAACCTTGTGGGCGGCCTTGACGATACGCTGAAGCAGGTTGTTTCGATCGTCCTCGACGTTGACCTTGACGCCTGGGATAAGTACGTCAACGAGGAGAACACCGGCGCTCTTACCAGAGACGCGTTCATCGATGAGATCATCGAGATCGTTTCGCCGATCGACTTCGTGCTTGACTGGCTGCTGGCCGGCAAACCCATCAAGCTGCTCTATACGAAGGACGGCTATGAGCTTACCGACGGCTCCACCGCCTACGATGCGATCCGCATCGACGGCGCAGACGGCTTCAACAACGCGCTGGTCCCGATCCTTGAAGCGCTCGGCATCGACCTGAGCGATATCGATTCGCTCGCCGAAGATCCGAACGGCATCAACGAGATCCGCTATGTGATTTCGAAGCTGCTCGGTGAGATCGACACGATCGTCGCTGCGGATGATTCCGTCGCGCAGGTCGTCAAGAAGCTCCCGAACCTGATCTACTTCATCAATGCGAACGGTCTGTCCGTCTCCGTGAGAAACCTGCTCCTGCCCGTCACCGGGCTGCTTGAGGACGTTTCCGTCCTGCTCGACAAGCCCGAGTACGCAACGGTTCAGGGTATTGTTGAAACGCTGCTTGCGGACAACGATAAGATCGACGCGACGAAGATCGACGTCAACAACCTTGACATCACCGCGATCCTTGAGATCGTCGAGATGCTCACCGGTCTTGAGATCGTCGGCTCCGTCACCTACGAAGGCGTGAACCTGTTCGAGACCTTCGCCATCGGCGAGGTCGAGAGATTCGATTCCGCGAACGGCAATACCGCCTACAAGATGAACTATGTTGACAGCACCCTCGGTGTTGACAACAGCGAGCTTGCCTATATGGACGTTCTGTCCATCCTTGTTGCCGCGGCTGTGAACGTGATCAGAAACGACAACAACGAGGCTGCGCTTGTGAAGCTCTTCGGTGAAAACGGCCAGAACACTTACAACGCGATCAGAGCCGCCCTCATCATGAGAGAGGACGATATCGATTACCTCGAGTACAAGTGGCTGTTCACCAAGAACGAGTACACCCAGAGAGATCCCAAGTATCCGAACCCGCTGTCCCCGATGAACAGATCCGTCATCTTCGGCCAGGGCTATGACCAGTACTGGACGAGAGAGAAGGCCACCTACGTCGCCGAGAACCTGAACAAGGTCATCGACAACACCATGCGCCTGCTGGGCATCCGCATCAACGGCGTGGATCTGAGCGATCTCACCACCACCCTTGAATATCTGCTTGAGGACTTCGCCTACACGACCGACAATATGGATAAGATCGTCGTCAAGGTCATGTCTTACATCGACAAGATCGACGAGATCGATCCCGACGGTCACATCAAGGCTCTGATCAAGACCTCCCTGGGCGTTGACCTCACAGAGTTCGATAAGTATAAAGACGGCTTCGAGTGGAATTTCGAAAGCGGCGACAGAGACGGCTTCATTGACGCCATCATCGAGTTCGTCAGCCCGATCTACCCGCTGCTGCACTGGCTGCTGCTGGATGAAGACCTTGCGTTCTTCAATGACGTTGACAGAACCAATCTCATCGTCCTGCCCGGCGGACACGGCTACGAGAAAGCGATTATTCCGCTGCTTGAGGCATTCGATTATAAGAACGCCAACATCAAGACGTTTGCCCAGTATAAGGCGGACGTCGAGGCCGATCCCGACAACCTGCTCAGAGATGTTCTGAACCCGCTGCTTGACTTCGTGGATTACATTGTGGAAGATCCGCTGAACCACCTGCTTGACAGACTTCCGGCGCTGATCTACTTCATCAACTCCAATGGTCTTGACACCGCGTTCAAGAACGTCCTGCACCCGGTCTATGTGATCCTTCACGCGATCGAGCCGCTGGTCAAGGTTGACCTGTATGAAGTACTTCACTTCAACCTGGAAGAGATGGATATGGAATACATCCTCCGTATGCTGATCAACCGGTTCCTGCCCGATTACGCCGACGAGATCACCGAGCCCGCGATCGACGCGATCGCTGAGCTGACCCTCGGTAAGCTTGTGAAGTTCAGATCCAAGAACGGCGACATCGCCTGGACGATGGAGTACGTTGAGGATAAGGAAGCGCAGATGGCCGGCAAGGCCGACATGATCACCGTCGTCCTGAGACTGGCGCTCAAGTGGCTCACACTGCCCGAGAACCAGCCCACAGTGAAGGAAATGATCAGCGACCTGATCTCCGATAAGGAAACCAGAGAGTACGTCCTTGCGACCTATGAGACCTTCGTCAGCTATCTTGCGAAGCCTGAGGGCATCTCGATGATGATGGGTCTTGCGTACTACGTATTCTTCGGTTGGGACGTCGCATCCGCGGCAACGCTTGAGAAGCTTGACGAAACCAACGACAACTGGAAGTTCATGGTCGGCATGATTGACGGCTCCGACGACGCGTACATCAAGACCTTCGCGGAAATGATGCACAAGATCTTCGGCGAAACCAAGGACGTCGTTGACGAGGAAGGCGTCGTTTCCAGCGGCTTCATCCCGATGTTCCAGAAGATCATCAACTGGTTCAAGGCTTTGATCGAGTGGTTCAAAAACCTCTTCAACAAAGGCTAAGCCCGGCAGTTAAGCCGTAAAAAACAAAACACTCCGCCGTTCCCGCAAGGGAACGGCGGTTATTTGGTCCGGGCGGTTTCCTCCCCCGAGCCGAAAAAAAAGAAAAGAGGCGAGCGTCTGTGAAGTATTTCAGAATCCTCAGCGTCCTGCTGCTGGCTGCCGTTCTTGCGGCGGCCTGTTCCTGCGGCGCGAAGAGAGACGACCCGCCGTTCGGGATCATCCTCACGGGCGCGGGCGTCAGCGAACGCGTCGACGTCTTCCGGAACCCATCCGACGGCAGCTATTGCCTGTTCCTGCCCTCCGGGGTCGACCGGTCGGCGCTTACGGTCCGGGTCCCCGGCGGTGAAATCGAAATCAACGGGACCGGACTCAAAGACAACGAGACAACCGATCTTTTCAAAGAGGATGGGCCCTTTACCGTCAAGCGCGGCGGCTCGGAGCATGAGCTTTCGGTCTATCAGGCTGAAAATATCCCCGCGCTGCTGATTACGACGGAATCCGGCGCAATGGATCGGATCCACGCGGACAAGGAGTATAAAGAAACAGGGACCGTATCGGTCCTGGAGGGCGGCGCGTTTACCGTTGAGAAGGCGCAGCTCAGTCATATCAAGGGCCGGGGCCACCTTTCGTGGGAGGGTTCCGAAAAAAAACCATACAACCTGAAATTTGAAGAAAAGATCGGCCTGCTGGGCATGGACGGGGCGAAAAAATGGGCGCTGCTGGCGGAACTCGGAGAATATCAGCTGACGGCAAAAACGCTGCTGGGTACCGCGCTGGCGCAGCAGATGAGTTTTTCCTACACGCCGGAATGCCATCCGGCGGAGGTGTATCTGAACGGAGAATATTACGGCGTTTACCTGGTTTCCGAAAAGGCGGAGGTGGGGAAACAGCGCCTTAACATCTATAATCTTGACAAAGCAAATGAAGAGGCGAATCCCGGGGTTGATTTTGCGGAATGTGAGATCGGCAGATCCGGTCCGGACGGGCAGCCGGTTCCGGCGCAGGGCGTTCTGTCCGCGGGGGAGCGCGGGTGGTGCCGGATCGGGAACGACCCGCGGGAGATCTCAAAGGGTTATTTCTTTGAGCTGACCACCGATCTTGAGCACGCCAACGCCTTCTGTTCCGGCCGGGGCCAATTCTGTTACGTCCGCGCTCCGGAATTTGCAAGCGAACGGGAGATGAATTACCTTGCGGACTTTTATCAGCGGATGGAAGACGCGGTGTTTGCGGCGGACGGTTATAACGGGGAGGGACAGTATTATCTCGATCTGATCGACCCCGCGACCTTTGCCGATATGTATATCCTGCGCGAGCTCTATATGGACTATGACGCCGGCGTGAGAAGCACGTTCTTTTATAAGCCGACGGAGGAAAACCGCCTGTACGCCGGGCCGGTGTGGGACTACGACGGCGGCCTGAACAGCTACGGCGGCGCCTTCGGGGTGGATTTTTCGGCCCCGGTGTTCTGGTGGGCCAATTCCCGCCCGCTGATCTGCTGCGGGAAATCGCCGGACGGCGAAGACGTGCGGCTGTACAGCGAGAGGAGCTTTTTTTCCGCGCTGTACCGGCACGAGGATTTCCGGGACGTCGTGCGTGAACGATGGAACGCCCTTGCCGGCGTCCTTTCCGGGCTGAACAAAACGCTGGGAGAAACAAGGGCCCGGTATTATAAAGCGCTGGCGCTCAACGGCGTCCGCTGGCCGGACGGGACGGACGGAGCGTACCTTTCTCAGCTGATGGTGCAGAACAGCCGGTTTGATCAGCTGCAGAAGATTCTGAGCGTGCGCGTGAAGGCGCTGGAGATCGGGTTTTCGGACTCCGCCGCCATGCTGTACTATGACGCAAACGGCGGCGAGGGCGTTACCTTCCATACCGAGATTCTTGCGGTCGGCAGCGAAACGGTGCTGAAGGGCGTCAATGAGGAAGAACAGTCCGCGCTGGTAAAACGGTGCAGCGAGACGGATTTTTCACGGGTTGACGGTCTGATGACCCCGCCCTCCGGGGAATACCGTTTCGCCGGCTGGAATACGGCGCCGGACGGCAGCGGAAAGACGTATGCCGCCGGGGACAAATATCTTGTGCGGGAGAGGACGGAGGTCCTTTACGCACAGTGGGAAAAGAAACAGTAGCGCGGATGCCCTCCGTCGCTGATTGCAAAAAAAGAGAATCCCTGCGGCCGAAACCGAAGGGATTCTCTTTTATCGAAATCAACGAAGGTAAAAATGAAAGCTGTTTCAATTCGTTGTTTCAGGCATCCGTTTTTTCGCGGAACTCGGAGGTATCATACTCCGGGTGCCGGTCCCTGTAATACTGGGTGTGGCTTTTTTTGTGGGGGGTCGAAGCCCAGAGCTCCTGCGCCTCGCTCGCCCATTCCAGCGCGAACGCGTCGCATTTGCCGCAGAGCTCGTCCACGTCCTCCTCAATCAGCAGGTCGGTGGACTTCGCGCCGGTGGTCTTTATGATTTTGCGCAGGATCTGCGGGTTCTCCAGCATGGGGCAGGGGCGCAGATGGTTGTCGTTGAAGGGCTGCCCGCGCCGGTACGCCATAAACAGCGGGCTGCGCAGCGCTTCGAGGATCGTCTTTCCCCGGATATTGGAGTCGGAATAGTGGATGAACACGCAGGGCTCCATATCGCCGGCGGAGTTGATGTGGAAATACCGCCGCCCGCCCGCGATGCAGCCGCCGACAAACTCGCCGTCGTCCTGAAAATCAAACAGGAACATGGGCTTGCCGGTTTTGCTGTTGCGCACGCGCCGCAGCCATTGATACATATATTTTCTCTGCGCCGGCGAGGGGATCAGCTCCGGATCCGCGCCGTGGCCCACCGGCATGAAGTTGAAATACATCCCGAATTTTGCGCCGTGGGCGACCATGTTGTCGAGGAATTCATCGCTTGTGACAAAGTCCACGTTCTGGCGGGTATAGCAGACCGAAATGCCGAACAGGCATTTGTTCCGGTACAGCCGGTCCATGGCGGCGACGGTTTTCTCGTATGCGCCCTTGCCCCGGCGGGCGTCGTTGCTCTCTTCCGTGCCCTCGATGCTGAGGATCAGGAAGAAATTGCCCACCCGGCGGATCTCTTCACACAGCGCGTCGTTTACCAGCGTGCCGTTGGTGAACGCGCCGAAGGCGCAGTCTTTATTGTTCTCGCAGAGCTTTATGATATCGTCCCTGCGGATCAGCGGCTCGCCGCCGGTCATCATATAAAAATGGGTGCCCAGCGCTCTGCCCTGGTCCACGATGCTCTGCATCTCGTCATAGCTCAGGTTCTGGTGGTGGCCGTACTCGGCGGACCAGCAACCCTTGCAGTGCAGGTTGCAGGCGCTTGTGGGGTCCATCAGAATCAGCCAGGGAATGTTGCAGTCGTATTTGTCGCGGTTTTCCCGCACGGTCCGCGTGCCGAACATCGCCGCGTCCACGCCCAGCGCCAGAAGGGTCGTGCGCAGAATGTTCCGGTCAAGATCCCGCACCAGGTTGAACGCCATCTGCCGGTAGACGTTTTCGGGATCGTGCATCCCGGCTTTGATTTTTTCAATATTCTCCGGCGGGAACATGGCCTTGAGAAAGACCGAGCCCCGGTCGATCAGCCTGACGATGTTGGTCTCAGGGTCTTTTTCGATGGAGTTCAGGGCGCCGTCAATGATTTTCCCGATGGCGGCTTTTGTGAGCTTGTGCGATTCTGCCATCGTGATCCTCCTTCGCGGCAGATTTTCGGTTCCGGTGACGATCTGATTCTGAACAGATCGGGCAGATTATACCACGCCGTGTGAAAAAACGGCGGCGGATGTAATTTTTGGCGGGGTTTCCGTCATTTTTGATCCGCCCGACGCCGGAACCGTACGATAATACATTTTATAGGATACCACACTTGTCAAAAAAAGTAAAACCTGAAAAACAGAGGAAATTGATCGAAAAAACCGGCAACTTTTGTGCACATCTGTGAAATTTCCGGCAATTATTTGATCAGATAATCCAAAACCAGTTCCGAGACGAAAACCGTCAGGCAGCCGGAGAGGGCGACGGTGAACAACCCCCTGCCGAAAAACGCGGCAACACAGGCGACGACCAGCGCAAGCGCGGCGGAGACGGGGCTCTGCGTCGCGTCGAGAATCGCGGGGAAGGTCATCACCGCCAGCGTCACGTAGGGGACGTAATACAGGAAGGAGCGGAAGAACCGGTTTTTGATTTCCCTGCGGATCAGCGTGAGCGGCAGGATGCGGATGAGATACGTCACCAGCGCCATGCATATAAAGATATAGACGTAGACGTTATGCTTCATCGCTCTGCGCCTCCTTCCGGGGAAACAGCAGCGCCGCGGCGGACGCGATCACAACCGTCAGAATGATAATCTTCAGCCCGTCGTCGATAAAATCAAACGCCGGCAGCCGGTGGAACAGGTAGCTGAGCAGAAAGCAGACGGCGATCAGCCCCGCCATGACCCGGTCTTTTCTGATCGGCGGGATAAACGCCGCGATAAACATGCCGTAAAGCCCCACGCTCAGCGCGCTGACGAACCGCAGCGGCAGCACGTTGCCTAAAATCGCCCCGATGAAGGTGCCGCCGGTCCAGCCCGGCAGGGCGGCGGTGACGGCGCCGTAGGTGTAAAAGGGGTCCAGCCGCCCGGGAACGGAAACCGAGATGCTGAAAATCTCGTCGGTGATCCCGTGGCCCATCAGCAGACGCTGCCAGACCGGCGTTTTCGGGGCGAGCTTCTGGCTGAGCGCAAAGCTCATCAGCAGATAGCGGGCGTTGGCGACGATCTCCGCGAGGATCAGCACCCAGTAGCCGGAATCGGCGGCGATGGTCTGAAAACCGATCAGCTCCCCGGCGGAGGTATGGTTGGTAAGGCTCGCCAGAACGCCCTGCAGCGGCGTCAGCCCGTATTCCTGCAGGTGGATCCCCAGGGTAAGGGAGACCGCGAAATACCCGAGGAAGATCGGGATCCCGTCCTTCAGGCCTTTGATATAGTTTTTTCTGTGTTCCGTTTTCATATGCAGGCTCCCGTTCGTTTTTTCCGGTAAAACGGCTCCGGCCGGAGAGGACTCCGCCGGACGGCGCGCCGCGTCGGTTTCTATTTTATATTCTCCGGCGGCGTCCGTCAAGAGCGGCCGCGGAGGAAATGTCAAAGATCCGGGATTTTTTTCATGCTAAAAATATGCGGGACGTATTGCAAATGCCGTCGAAAAATGATATCATGAGTATAATTATTATGAAATACAGGGAGGCGGGACCATGGCGGAAAGCGAAAAAGACGGGCAGGTGTCGGGCGACGTTCAGGTTACGGACGCCGAAGGCCATAGTTATATCGCGGAAAACCGCCGATACGTCGGCAGAAAAGAGACTGTCGGATATGTGATCTGGGATATGGCGCAGTCCTTCAACATCAACGCGTACAATTCACGGTTCGTCACAAATATCCTTCAGATCGACCTGCGGTTTCAGGAGATTTTTACCGTGATCAACGGGATCTGGGACGTGGTGAACGACATTTTTACCGGCGCGATCGTTGATAAAACGCGTACCCGGTGGGGAAAATTCAAGCCCTATCTTGTTCTGCTTGCCGGCCCCGGAACGATCCTGACCTGCCTTTACTGGCTGCTTCCGGTCTTCTTCCCCAACGCGCCGGCGCTCAGCATCCCGAAGTTCGTCGCCTTTATGGCGCTTGGCATCATCCGGGAGGGAGTGGGAACCTTCCAGGCCATCGCGCAGAACGGCCTGATCGCCACCATCACGCCGCACCCCGTGGACCGAACGCGGCTGATCACCGTGGCGCAGTTCTTCTCGGGCTTTCTGGGCGAAAAGCTGCCGGAACAGATCATGACGGTGCTGATCGACCTGATCGGCAACAGCATCCTCAAGCCCGGCCCCGGCAAGACCGTGAAGGATCTTTACTTGAACCTCTACGTGGGCTTCGGCCTCACAACCTCCATTGTCAGCGGCCTTGCGTCCCTCTGGTTCAACCTGATCACCAAAGAGCGCGTGATGCAGTCCATCGAGCGGCCCAGCATCATGCAGGGCATCCGGTCCATCATCAACAACAAGCCGATCCTTCTGATGACCCTCAGCGAGATCCTCGGCTCCTTCTCCTTGGGCGGCAGCAAAGGCGACTATTTTGTCGACGTGCTGAATTTTTCGTCTCTGGGCATGATCACCGGCATCCCCGGCGCGATCATTCACCCCTTCGGCTATATGATCGTGCCCTGGGCAAAGCGCAAATTCTCCACCAAGTGGCTGTATATCGTCTCGAACAACGTGGGCGATTTCGGTTACTTCCTGCTGTTCCTGTTCGGGTCCATCGGCGGCAAGAAGCACGGGATGTATAAAAAGGTCGTCCCGATGGGCATCGCCCTGGCGATCTGGGAGATGGCGTTCATGGCGGTTTACGGCATCCGGAACGTGATCCCCACCGAAATGCGCAACGAGGCGATGGATTACTGCGAATGGCGCAACGGCTACCGCACCGAGGCCATGACCGGCGTCGCGAAGGACCTTGCGAAAAAACTTGCCGGCATCTTTACCAGCGCCATCACCCTGCGGCTCAAGAGGCTGATCGGCTACGACCAGACCCTTTACGTCAAGGGTGAGAAGCAGAGCGACAGCGTGCAGTATTATATCTTCGCGATATTCTCGGGCGTTCCGATGCTCACCTCGATCCTGTGCATTATCCCGATGCTGTTCTACGACCTGCAGGGCGAGACGAGAGACCGGATGTACGCCGAGCTGCTGGCGCGCCGCGCACAGATCGCGCAGATCGCCACCTCCGGCGACGCGGACGCGATTGCCGAGGCCGCGAAAGAGCAGATGACCGTCGGCGAACACAAGAAATAAGAAGAACGCAAAAAAGATCCGCCGCCGGCTTTTGCCGGCGGCGTCTTATTTACGCGGGGTTCCGTTCCTTTGCGCGGAGCTCCGCGTTGGTTGCTGTTTGCTGGTTGTTGGTTGCTGGTTGCTCGTTGCTGGTTGTTTGAGAGATAAGAGAATCGATTTTTCCCCTTCTCTCTCTCCACACTCGCGCCGCAGGCGCATACGAATCACGAATCACGCAACTCATTGCCGGTTGTTTGAGAGATAAGAGAGTCGATTTTTCCCTTTCTCTCTTTCCCCACTCGCGCCGCAGGCGCATACGAATCACGAATCACGCAACGCGTTGCCGGTTGTTTGAGAGATAAGAGAATCGATTTTTCCCCTTCTCTCTCTCCGCACTCGCGCCGCAGGCGCATACGAATCACGAATCACGAATCACGAATCACGCAACGCGTTGCCGTTTCTCAGCGAACGGCTGAAAAACGCATCACGTCGCTCCAAGCTCCGGCGACTCGTCCGTGATCTCCCGGGAAAACCGCAGGATATCGTCCGCCAGATCCCCGTGCTCGAAATCCTTCAGGTGGACGATGTTGATCTCCCGCACCATGTCGCAGTCCTCAATGGGCAGCAGCACTAATTTTTTCTTCGCTGCGTCCGCAAGGCAGGTGCTGCGGGCGAGAATCGTTACGCCCATCTCCTGCCGGACCAGCGCCTTGATCGCGGAGACGTTGTCAATTTCCAGAACGACGTCAAAATCGCCCAGCGACAGATTCTTTGCCGAAAGCGCGGCGGTGAAAAGAGATCGGGTGCTGGAGCCGGAGAGCCGCAGAATCAGCCGTTCGTTCTTCAGGTCCTCCAGCGTGACGCTTTTTCTTTTTGCGAGCGGGTGCCCCGGCGGGACGACCGCCACAAGGCTGTCGCTGGCAAGCGGCAGGCTGCGCAGCGCCCGGTCGTTGATCGTGCCTTCCGATACCGCCATGTCGATCTCGTAATTTTTCAGCATCCGGCACAGGTTCTCGTTGGTGTCCGAAATGATCTTCAGCTTGACGTTCTTCCGGTATTCGCCGTAGCGCGCCAGCATGCCGATGATGGAATTGCTTTCGGAGGTATGGGTGATGCCGATGGAAAGCACCGTGATCTGCATTTTGTCGTCGGCGAGACGGCGGCGCAGGTTGTTTTCCAGCGACAAAATCCGCGTCGCGTATTTGACCACGGTCTCCCCCTCCCGGGTGATGAACAGCCGGTTGTTGGTGTATTCAAAAATTTTCACGCCCAGCTCCGCCTCCAGCGAATGGATATGCTGGCTCACGGCGGGCTGCGTCAGGCTCAGTTCCTTGGCGGCCTTGGTATAGCTGCCGGTTTCCACCGCCTTGAGCAGGGAATGCAGTCTTACGTCAAAAATAAGGGTCACCCCCGGTCCGGATTTTCCAAGGTTCGGTCAGTGGATGGACGCCACGTTCAGGTTCTCAACGTCCTTTACGTTGTCGAAGAAGGAGAGGATGTCGTCGATTTCCAGGTCCTTTGTCGTGCGCACGGTCATATCGTAGAGCACGCGGCCGTCGTCCCGGTGCTCGATTTTCGTGTCGGTGGTGTTGGCGCGCCATTCGTCCAGCTTCTTTTTTAAGGACGCCCGGAACTCCTCGGAGTCGCGCACCGTGAACTGGAGCTGGTAGGCGTTGAACGCGTCCGCGCCGATCTGGAATTTATGCATCACGATCTGCAGCACCGCCACAAGGACCGTCGCGAAAATACCGACGATGTAAAGCCCGCCGCCGACGGCGAGCCCGATCCCCGCGGTCACCCACAGGCCCGCCGCGGTGGTAAGGCCCTTGACCATGCCGTGGTTCTTGAAAATGACGCCCGCGCCCAGAAAGCTGATGCCGCTGACCACCTGCGCCGCCACACGGGCGGGGTCGGTCCCGCGGCTGCCGACGATCGCCTCCGCCGCCGAACTGAAAAGATCCGCAAAGCCGTATTTTGAAACGATCATGAACAGCGCCGCGCCGCAGCAGACGATGATATGGGTCCGCAGGCCCGCGCCCTTGAAGCGGCGGCTGCGCTCAAAGCCGATCCCTGCGCCGCAGACGCAGGCAATGATCATCCGAAGAAAAAAGTCCCCGGTCTGCTGCAAGGAGAACTGGTTCAGAAGATATGCGAAGAACGGTTCTTTCACGGGGGCTTCGGCAAGAAGCTGCAGGAACATAATAATCACCTGATTTATAAAATTATCTTATAGGTTCAAACTTCATTATAACAAAGATTTTCGCGAAATGCTATTAATTTTTTATTATGCAGCTATAAAATTTTGTTATGATTTCGTCCGGGTTTTTCGGAGCGCGGGGATGCTTCGTCCCTGCGGGAAGCTCCCCGCGCCTCGGCAAGGCGTCGTGAAGGGGGCGGCGGAATCCTGCTGATGCGGGAAAAAAATCTTGACAAACCCGCGCGGCGTATGATATGATTATATTATCCTATGGGGGAGTAGTTGGCACGCGTCGCGTGTTCCGATTGTCAACATCATAGCGGGAAAAGCCCGCTTGGCTTCGGATGAAACAACCAGACTCATGCAGGCGGCGGCTTGCATGAGTCTTTTTTCAAAAGCGGGCGGCGCCGCGCTCACTCAGGAAAGAAAGGAAGGTCGCAATGAGTTATTATCTCAAGGAAGCCGCGGAAGTCTTTTCCGAGGTGAAAAGCTCCGCCGAGGGTCTTTCTTCCGAAGAGGCGGCAAGGCGTCTTGCCGAAAACGGTAAAAACAAACTGAAAGAAGCAGAAAAAGAGTCGCTGTTCAAAAAGCTGATCAGAGCGCTCGCCGACCCCATGATCATCATGCTGCTGGTGGCGGCTCTGATTCAGGCGGGTGTCGCGACGTATGAGGCGGCGGGTAAGGGCTTCGATTTTATCGAATTCGCCGACGTGCTGATCATTCTCGTGGTTGTTATTATCAACACCATCATGAGCCTGATCCAGGAGAGCAAGGCGGAGGCCGCCATGGAGGCGCTCATGCAGATGACCGCGCCCACCAGCCGCATCCTGCGGGACGGCAAGATCGTCACCGTCAAGAGCGAGGATATCGTCGTCGGCGACATCCTTGTGCTGGAGGCGGGCGACGCGGTGCCTGCGGACGCGCGCATCATCGAATCCTATTCCATGAAGGTCGAGGAAGCCGCGCTCACCGGCGAATCCGTGCCCGTAACGAAGCTGATCAACGTGCTGATGCTGAACGACGGGCAGAAGGACGTTGCGCTGGGCGACCGCAAAAATATGGTTTACTCCGGCTCCACCATCGTTTACGGCCGCGGCCGCGCGGTGGTCACCGCCGTCGGGATGGCTACCGAGATGGGCAAGATCGCGGACGCGCTCACCACGGCGGAAAAAGAGCAGACCCCGCTGCAGCTCAAGATGGCGGAGCTGTCGAAGATTCTGACGAAGCTGGTGCTCGGCATTTCCGCGCTGGTTTTCGTTATCACCCTTGTAGAGACGATGTTCACCGATTACAGCGGCGGTTTCGACTGGGGCAATTTCGGCGACGCCGTACTGGATACGTTCATCGCCGTGATCGCGCTCGCGGTTGCCGCGATTCCCGAGGGCCTTCCCGCGATGGTCACGATTATCCTTTCCATCGGCGTGACCTCAATGAGCAAGCGGCAGGCGCTGATCCGAAAGCTGACCGCCGTCGAAACCTTAGGCTGCACCCAGATCATCTGCTCGGATAAGACCGGCACGCTGACGCAGAACAAGATGACCGTGGTGGACCACTTCGGCGACAATGAGAAGCTGCTGGCCACCGCGATGGCGCTGTGCTCCGACGCGGAGCTGGATCCTGACAAGAACGAGGCGGTGGGCGAGCCCACCGAGGCGGCGCTGGTCAACTATGCGAACGCGCTGGGCATGAGCAAAAACGACCTGAAGGCTGCCGCGCCGCGCGTGGGCGAGGCGCCCTTCGACTCCGGCAGAAAGATGATGTCCACCGTTCATCAGACGGCGCAGGGCATCGTGCAGTATACCAAGGGCGCGCCGGACGAGATCCTCAAACGCTGCACCCATATGCTGAAGGGCGGCCAGCTGATCCCCATGACCGCGGAGCTGGTCAAACAGATCCTTGCCGACAACAAGCGCATGGCGGATAAGGCGCTGCGTGTGCTTGCCGCCGCGATGAAGACCTATCCCGCCGTTCCGGCGAACTTTGACCCGGAAAATCTGGAAAACAACCTGGTGTTTATCGGCCTGACCGGCATGATCGACCCCGTCCGTCCCGAAGTCAAGGCGGCGATCGAGGAGTGCCGCGAGGCGGGCATCGTGCCCATTATGATCACCGGCGACCATAAGGATACCGCGGTCGCCATCGGCAAAGAGCTGGGCATCATCACGAAAGAAGATCAGGCGATCATGGGCGCGGAGCTGGATAAGTTCAGCGACGAAGAGCTCAAAGAAGAGGTCCTGAAATACTCCGTCTATGCCCGCGTGCAGCCGGAGCATAAGACCCGCATCGTCAAGGCCTGGAAGGCCCGCGGCATGGTCACCGCCATGACCGGCGACGGCGTCAACGACGCGCCCTCCATCAAGGCGGCGGACATCGGCATCGGCATGGGCATCACCGGCACCGACGTGACCAAGGGCGTCGCCGATATGGTGCTGGCGGACGACAACTTCGCCACCATCGTCAACGCGGTGGAGGAAGGCAGAAAGATCTACGACAACGTCTGCAAGGTCATGCAGTTCCTGCTTTCCACCAACCTGAGCGAGATTCTGATCATGATCTTCGCCTCGATCTTCCATTTCACGATCCTCGGCCCGATCCATCTTCTGTGGGTCAACATGGTCACCGACTCCCTGCCCGGCATTGCTCTGGGCATGGAAAAGGCGGAAGACAACCTGATGCGCCGCAAACCCCGCCCCTCCAGCGAAGGCATTTTCTCAAACGGCGCGGGCATCGATATGCTGTGGCAGGGCGCGTACCTTGCGGTCATCGATATCGCCGCGTACGTGATCGGCTTCTTCCTTGAAAATCCCGGCGCGTCGCTGGGGGATATCTGGGGCGCGACCGAAGGCGCGAAAAATATGTGCCTGAACGCGGTGGCGATGGCGTTCCTCGCCGTCAACTTCGGCGAGCTGTTCCGCGCGATCAATATGCGTTCCCTGCAGGGCTCCCTGTTCACCAAGAGCATGTTTAAAAAGTTCAACTGGTGGCTTGTCGGCGCCTTCGTCCTGACCTCCGGCCTGACGCTGCTGCCGGTCTACGTCCCGTTCCTGTGCAATATCTTCTTCCCGCTTTCCAATGATCCTGCTGCCGCCGCCATTGCGGCCTCGACAGGCGGAAGAGGCTTCATTTTGGAGCCGACGGAGCTTTTGATTGCGGTGGCGCTCGGCGCGTCCACGATCCCGGTCTTCGAGCTGGGCAAGGCGATCCGCAGAGCGATGGCAAAGAAAAAAGCGTAAGTTTCAATCGTATAATACAGCAATGCGCCCCGCCGGGTTTCCCGGCGGGGCGCTTGCTGTAAATTCTGATTTATCGGGGCGCTTGCGCCCTGTCTTGCGTCGCCTGCGACGCATATCGAGCCGCCATAGGCGGCATATCGAGTCGGCACAGCCGACATATCGAGCGCGAAGCGCATATCGACAGATAATT
>CACYHJ010000001.1:31564-35704 GCA_902774165.1 Oscillospiraceae bacterium | reverse complement strand
ATATCAAACCTCACCTTTACGCACATACATTCTCCGATTTTATTCATCTGATAAATGACTCCGCGGGTATACGTCTTTGCATTCCTCGCCCACCCGTAAAGGGTGGAACTCGGAATGCAAGCGGAACGCCGAGGCGTCGTTCCCTACAATCGATGTGGTTTTTGCTGTCGACAGCGGGAAGATCCGGCGTATCTATTTTCACATTTTTCGTTCGGACAAACAAAAATCCCGCGACCGGCGCGGAACGTAATTCCGATTATGTTGCGGTTCTCTCTCTTTTTGGTAATTGCAATACGCGTTTTCTTTCATGCATAATCACACATTGTTATATCAAAAGCTGAGTTAAAAGATTCCATTAGCTCGGTATTAAATTATTATCTGAAATTCTGAAAGCTCTTGAAAAGTGACCGTAATATATGCTACAATACAAATCAGATCGGGGTAATTGTCATATTTACCCGGATTTCGCAGCAACATAATCGGAATTATGAAGCATCCGCAGAAATCGTGTCAAGATTTCATTTCGTTCCCGAAAACCGCGATTTCGTTCCCCGGGTATTGTGTTGCTTACTGTTATAGTGTTATATTAAAAACAAATATATCATCGGAGGTAAAGTTTATGAAAAGATCTTACAAGTATTTCTCTGTTTTGATGTCTTTTGTCCTTCTGTTTTCCGCGTTCCCTGTCTTTGGTCTTGTCGGAAATGCGGCGGAGATTGTTGCCGGCGGGGAGTGCGGCGATCAGGGTGACAACGTAACGTGGACGCTTGATGATGAGGGGTTGCTGATCATCAGCGGCAGCGGAGAAATGAAAGACTATGTTGAACATCATAGCACTCCTTGGGAAAAGGAAAGAGTTTTGTCTGTCAAAATAGAATATGGAGTCAGTCGTATTGGCGTTTCTGCTTTTTCAGATTGTTCAAATCTCTCAAGCGTGTCAATTGGTGATAGTGTGACAGAGATAAGTATTCATGCGTTTTTGAACTGTCGAAATTTGAAAGAAATTCATTTTCCAAATAGTTTTACATTTATAGATATGGAAGCTTTTTCCGGATGTACCGGTTTACAAAAAGTTGTCATTCCAAGTGCATTTATCAATGATGGCGCATTTAGTGGATGTACCGGTCTGAAATCGATTATAATCGGTGATGGAGTCCGTGTGCTGTGTCCGGGTTTGGCCTTTTGCAGTTGTTTTAATCTTGAAGCTGTCTCTCTCGGAAAAGGTCTGACGGATCTTGAGGACTATAATATTGGCGCATTTACGCATCTGACAGGCATAACGGTCGATCCCGATAATTCGGTATACAGCAGCGAGGATGGGATTTTGTACAATAAAGACAAAACGGAACTGCTTCGTTATCCGGGCGGGCGTACGACAAAGAGTTTTATTGTCCCTGACAGTGTGAATAGTATCCATTACGGTGCGTTTCTCAGTGATAATCTGACTGAAATAACAATCCCTTCCGGAGTAACTTCTGTCGGCGATTACGCATTCGGTTATTCTCAGGTGACGGATCCGAATGATGGCAGAACGAGATATGAAAAGATGCCGGGATTTCTCATTCATTGTTATTCTGACAGCGCCGCTTATCGCTATGCCGTCTTTAATGAGATCGAGTATGATCTTTTGGATCAGCCGGCAGATGATCCGTCTCCCGATTCTGATGACGCGTCTCCCGTTGTGCTGCTGTTCCGGAACGGGATTAAGCTGATCCGGGATATCATACAATATCTGATCAGTCTTGTCCGTTTCTTCCAGACCGGAAAGCTTAGCTGATCTATATTTTACGAACATTAAAGTGTGAAGATGAAACCAATGGTTTTTTCGATTCATTTTCAGGAAGAAATATAAACAGTCCCGGATTCCGGCGTCCGCCGGAACCCGGGGCTGTTTTGTCTTTCCGTTGTTTCGCAGACCGAACCCCTTTTTCGGGATCGAAAATCGGATCTTATTCGTCCGTTCGTATCCGTCCGGCACAGTCGTGTCGGCAGGCGATGAACACAATCCGTCGGAGTGTTTCCTTCACGCCTTCAGCCTGCGGTTCGCGCCGTCGGCGACGACGATATCCCCGGCGATCAGCTCCGCAAGATAATCGCGCACGCGCGACGGTTTCAGGCCGATATATTCCGCGATCTCCGCCGCTTTCGCCATTGTTATTGCCGCCTCGATTTCATCCAAAGCGGACTGGTCGCGAATGCCGAATTTATTGATCAGACAGCTTGTCCCTTCATAACATCCGCTTGTAAGCGCCTCAATGCTGTAGATCATGACGCGGATACCCCGACCCTGTTTTTTACAAGATCAATATACTGTTCCATCGTGATTTCTTTGCGAAGGAGTTTCAGGCACCAGTCTTTATACGGTTTGTCAATATGGAAGCCTTCCATTTCTACCGATGCCGCCGCGTTATTGACTGCTTTTTCATCTTCCGCCATTTTATACCACCACTTAAAAAATCTTATTAAAATTATATCATAATTGTAAGGGTTATGCAACCGCTTACATCGCATATTATGTGCGAAAATCAGATGATCCGCATAAAAATCCCGCCCGTTCGGATCGCAGATCCGAACGGGCGGTTCCCGTTATTGTTCCCTTCACGCCTTCAGCCGGTACGTCCGGTTGCGGTTCGCGCCGTCGGCGACAACGATATCCTCGGCGATCAGCTCCGCAAGATAATCGCGCACGCGCGACGGTTTCAGGCCGATATATTCCGCGATCTCCGCCGCCCTCGCGCTGGGGTGATCCGTCAGGAAAACGACGATCAATTGTTTTTTCGCCGACGTTATCGCCGATTTTTTATCGCCGATTTTTATCGCCGATTTTTTATCGTTTGTTTTTTCAAGCGGCAAGGACAGCGTGATCCGGTTCGGATTGAATGTCTGCGTGATCGTCGGCTCGTTCCAGCCCTGCTGTTTCCAGACGTAAAGAATGCTCGGGATGCCGCTGCCCGCGCGTTCGCCGATATCGATCATATTGAACATTTTCATCAAGACGCTGTTGCGCGGATCGGAAAAACTGCCGGATCTGGCTTCGGAAAGCTTCATGCGAAAAACACCGGGATTGGACATTGAGATCAGGCCCCGTTTCTTTATGATGACAAGTCCTCTGCGGCCGTAATAATCCGCATTCACAAGACAGTTTGCCAACGCTTCGCGAACGGCCCTGAGCACCGGCGTATCGTCGATACGATCCGGTCCCTGCGTTTCAGACGGGACCTTGATTTCAAGCTGCAGGCGGTTGTATACACGATAATAAAAATCGAAAACGTTTCCGCTCCAATCGCCTGACGAGGAAATGATGCGGTCCGTCCAAAGGTGCGTGTCGTCATATTCTTCGCGGTAGTCAAGAAAATACCGCGGGTATTCCCGCAGGATCTCATATTCATATCCGAACATCAGCAGGCCCGCGGCGGTCGGATGGATTTTTCCGTCTTCGCCGATCCCCGTCGCGCCGAGTTTTATCAGGAATTCTTCGTCGTCAAGCTTCTCCCATGCATGATTCGGCCGCGATATCCTCATACGCTGCCGGTACGCCCGGACGCTTTCTTTGCAAAACACGGAAGAATCCATCTGATCCAGCACCAGCATATCCTGCGTTTTCTCGTCCGCGTCGCGGTACATCGCGCGTAATTCCTCTTCGGTGCAGTGGTAATCTCCTTCGCCGCTGCGGCGGTATGTCCCGGATACGGGATTGCCGTCGATATATACGGGTTTATAGTATCGCTGCGCCTGCGGTATTTTGATGACGATGATATGATCTCCGTTGACCTCTTCGATCTCCACGTTTTCATCCGTCAGAATATTCACGCTCGCCTTGTGCGGATCGTTGACCAGCTCCCAGAACTCGCTGACCAGCTTTTCCGGGTCCGGCAGGTCCACGGTGTGCAGCGTCTTGTCCCGGTATTCCTCCACGCCCAGCAGGAGGATCCCGCCCAGCGTGTTCGCGAAGGCGGAATAGGTTTCCCAGATGCTGTGGGGCAGGCCCCCGAGCGCCTTCTTCGCTTCGATGCGGTTGTTCTCCCGGTATTTTTCGATGTGGTTCAGATCGATCATAAACGTCCCCCGCCTTAACGTTCGGTATGTCGGCTTGTTCCTTCACTGCATCCGCTTGTATGAGCCTCAATGCTGCAGCTCATG
>CACYHJ010000001.1:0-31554 GCA_902774165.1 Oscillospiraceae bacterium | reverse complement strand
GGGAATCAATAGAAACGGAGCCGCGGACTCAGACGCCATATTCAGCCGCCGCGCCGCCGAAAACGAAAAATGTGCGGCTGCGGCAATGATTCCCTCATGAAATGTGTAAACTCCGCTGATATTCCCTCATAAAATGTGCAAACGCTGTTAATATTCCCTTATAAAATGTGCGCAATAATCATATGCGACCTATCCGGAGAGATAATCAAACCGATGATTCCACGGTTTTATTTGCGCACATCCGCCGTGCTTTGCCGGTTTGCCCGGTCTTTCCGAACGGAAATCAAATCTCTGACGGCATTGAATTCTTCTTTGAAATTTGATATAATCCGAAAAGGACGCCGAGGATGGAAAAAGCCGGGCCTCCGTCGATCCGTTTTGAAAAATTATCGCGCTTCATCAAAATATTCTGCTGAAAAGAAAACCGCTTTACTTGACTACCACACTAAAGTAGTGTATTATTATATGAGTCCCGGGACGCGAGTCACGAATGTGTACCCAACCGCACCCCGCGAAGCATAGCTTCGGCGGTTGCCGCTAAAAACAGTCCACCGAATGTGTACCCAACCGCACCCCGCGAAGCATAGCTTCGGCGGTTGCCGCTAAAAACAGTCCACCGGACTGTTTTCTTAACGCGGCAATCACGAATGTGTGCCCAACCGCACCCCGCGAAGCATAGCTTCGGCGGTTGCCGCTAAAAACAGTCCACCGGACTGTTTTCTAAACGCGGCAATCACGAATCACGAAAATACGGAGGCGCTTATGTCACCCGAAAACAACGTTCCATCCCCCGAAGCGGCGGCGCGGTCGCTCTGCGCGCTGTACAAGCAGTACGGCTACCGCCATTTCCGCATGAGCAAGTTCGAGGAATATGATTTCTACGCACGCAACAAGAGCTTTCTTGTCAGCGGCAATATCATCACCTTCACCGAGCCGGGCGGCCGCCTGATGGCGCTCAAGCCGGACGTGACCCTTTCCATCGTCAAAAACGCCCGGTACGCCCCCGGCGTGTCGCAGAAGGTGTATTATAACGAAAAGGTCTACCGCGCCGAGAACGGCGGCGAGTTCCGGGAAATCAACCAAACGGGCCTTGAATGCGTGGGCGATCTGGGCTTTTACGATATCGCCGAGGTGGTGACGCTGGCGGCGAAGAGCCTCGACCTCGTCAGCGCGGACCGGATCCTCGATCTGTCCCACATGGGCTTCATCGGCGGTCTGCTTGCCCATATCGGCGCGCCGGAGGCGGTCAACGCCGCGCTTCTGACGGCGATCGCGGAGAAGAACGCGCCCTATATCGAGCTGATCTGCGCCGAAAACGGTATTTCGGAGGAGAACAAAAACCGGCTCACTGCGCTGGCGGGGCTTTATCTGCCGCTTCGCGACGCCCTCGACGCGCTGGATTCTCTCAGCGTCAGCGCCGAAACCGACGCCGCCGTCGCCCAACTGCGGGGGCTTCTCGCGGTGCTGGAGCAGTCCGGCCTTGAAAAAAACGTAAACGTGGATTTCTCCATCGTCAACGATATGAATTATTATAACGGCGTGATCTTCCGCGGTTATATCAACGGCATTCCCCAGGGCGTGCTGGCGGGCGGCAGCTACGACAGCCTGCTTGCCAAAATGGACCGGCGCGGCCGGGCGATCGGCTTCGCGGTATATCTGGATCTTCTGGAGCAGCTTCGCGCCCCGGCGGACCGGCGGGACGCGGACGCGCTGATCCTGTACGACGACGGGACCCCCGTATCTCAGATCGTCGAAAAAAGAGACGCGCTGATCGCCGAAGGCAGAAGGGTCCGCGTGCAGCGGGGCAGCGACGGCGGTGTGAACGCCGCCGGGACCGTTGATCTCAGAGGAAAGGGGGGCGCCGCTGATGCTTAACGTCGCGCTGCCCAAGGGCAGACTGGGCGAAAAAGTCTACGCCATGTTTGAAAAAGCGGGCAAGGAATGCCCCTCCATCAGGGAGACGAACCGCAAGCTGATCTTCGAGTCCGAGGAAAACGGCGTGCGCTATTTCTGGGTCAAGCCCTCCGACGTGGCGATTTACGTGGAGCGGGGCGCGGCGGATATCGGCGTCGCCGGCAAGGACATCCTGTTGGAATATAACCCGGATATCTACGAGCTTCTGGATCTGGACATCGGCAAATGCCGCATGTGCGTGGCGGGAAAAAAAGATTTTTACGACGACCGGGAGCGGGTTTTGCGCGTGGCGACGAAGTTCCCGCATATCGCGCGGGAGTATTACGCGCAGCAGAGCCGGGAAATTGATATCATCAAGCTCAACGGCTCCATCGAGATCGCGCCGATCCTCGGCCTTTCCGACGTGATCGTGGATATCGTCGAGACCGGCACCACGCTGCTGGAAAACGACCTTCAGCCGCTGGAGACGATCTTCCCCATCAGCGCGCGGCTGATCTCCAATAAGGTGAGCTTCAAGTTCAAGCACGGCGAGATCGAGGAGCTGCGGGCGCGTCTCGGGGAGATATGCCGGAAATAAACTTGAATTATGTAAGGAATTAGTGTAAAATGAATTTTAGGGGTGAGTGAAATGATCCGGATCTGTCAATACGGCGAGATCGACAATGCCGAGATCTTCGCCAGAGGCACCGCCGCCGCGGACGTGAGCGGCGTCGTGGCGGGCGTGATCGCGGACGTGCGCGCGAAAGGCGACGCGGCGCTGTATGAATACAGTGAAAAGTTCGACAAGGTGAAGCTGGATTCCCTCGAGGCTTCGGCGCAGGAGATCGAAAACACGGTCGCGAGCGTGGAGCCTGAGTTTATCGCCGTGCTGGAACGGGCGGCGGCGAACATCCGCGCGTTCCACGAAAAGCAGGTGCGCACCGGCTTCGTCATCAACGAAAAGGACGGCGTGGTGCTGGGACAGAAGATCCTGCCGCTGGAAACCGTGGGGCTTTACGTGCCCGGCGGAACGGCGAGCTATCCGTCCTCCGTGCTGATGAACGTGATCCCCGCGAAGATCGCGGGCGTCAGGAATATCCTGATGGTCACCCCGCCCGCGAAGGACGGAGGCCTCAAGCCGGAGATCGTCGCCGCCGCAAAGGTGGCGGGCGTGGACCGGATCTTCAAGGTCGGGGGCGCGCAGGCAATCGCCGCGCTGGCCTACGGCACCGAGACCATCCCCCGCGCCGACAAGATCATGGGCCCCGGCAACGCCTACGTGGCGGAGGCGAAAAAGCAGGTCTTCGGCGTGTGCGGCATCGACATGATCGCCGGCCCCAGCGAGATCCTGATCGTCGCCGACGGCAAGAGCGACCCGCGCCTTGTGGCGGCGGACATGCTCTCTCAGGCGGAGCACGACAAGATGGCGTCCGCGGTGCTGGTGACCGACAGCATGGCGCTTGCGCAGAAGACCGCCGAAGAGCTGGAGTGGCAGCTTGCGATTCTTCCCAGAGAGGAGATCGCCCGCGAAAGCATCGAGAACAACGGCAAGATCATCGTGGCGGAAAGCCTCGACAAGGCGATCGAGATCGCCAACGAGATCGCGCCGGAGCATCTGGAGATCTGTACCGACGCGCCCTTCGACGTGCTGAATCAGATCCGCAACGCCGGCAGCGTTTTCCTCGGCAGAAGCTGTCCCGAAGCGCTGGGCGACTATTTCGCGGGCCCCAACCACACACTGCCCACCGGAGGCACCGCGCGGTTTTCAAGTCCCCTTTCCGTGGACGACTATGTGAAGAAATATTCCTTTACCTATTATACCGCCGACGCGCTGGCGGCGGTGACGGACGACGTTGCCGCCTTCGCGGACAAGGAAGGCCTGCACGCCCACGCGCGCTCGGTAACGCAGCGGCGCTCCGCCGAAGAGAAGGAATAAGGCTTCACCGTATCCGGAATACAATTGTTACTGCATTGGAGATCTTTTCATGAGCAAATTTATTGATTCCTGCCTCGGAAAGCTTGAAGAATACGTTCCGGGAGAACAGCCGCAGGAAAGAAAATTTATCAAGCTGAACACGAATGAGTTTCCCTTTCCGCCCGCGCCGGAGGTGATCGCCGCCGTCAGCGCGGCGGAGGTCGGCAAGCTGCGGCTGTATTCCGATCCGACCTGCAGGATTCTCAAAGAGAAGCTTGCGGCGCAATACGGCGTGCAGCCAGAGAATGTGTTCGTCGGCAACGGCTCCGACGAGGTGCTGAACTTCGCGTTCGCGGCATATTGCCGCAAGGGGGTTGCGTTCCCCGATATTTCATACGGATTTTACCCGGTCTATGCCCGGCTTTACGGCGTCGAGCCGGAGACGGTCCCCCTGAAGGATGATTTTTCGGTTTCCGCCGAAGACTATTTCGGCAAAAACAAAGCGATCCTGATCACAAACCCGAACTCCCCGACGGGACTGCTCCTGCCGGTTTCGGAGATCGAGCGGATTGTCCGGAGCAATCCCGACAATGTCGTGATGGTGGACGAGGCGTATGTGGATTTCGGCGGCGAGAGCGCCGTTCCCCTGATTAAGAAATATGACAACGTGCTTGTAATCGGCACGTTTTCCAAAAGCCGCGCCCTCGCCGGCGCGCGCGTGGGTTTCGCCTTCGGCGACGCGGCGTTGATCCGGGATCTGGAGAAGATCAAATACTGCACGAATCCCTATAACATCAACCGTCTTTCTCTCGTCGCCGCTGCGGCCGCGCTGGATGCGCAGGCTTACTATGACGAAAAGGACGCGCTGGTTGCCGAAACGCGCGATAAAACCCGGGCGGCGCTGACAGCGCTCGGCTTCGAGGCGACGGATTCCAAAGGCAATTTCATTTTTACGAAGCACGAAAGGATTTCAGGCAAAACGCTGTATGAAGCGCTGCGTTCGCGGGGAATTCTCGTGCGGCACCTGGGCGGGGAGCGGATCCGCGAATATATCCGCATCACGGTCGGCACCCCCGAGCAGATGGAGACCCTGATTGATAAGATCAAAGAAATTTTAAACAGTCTGGACTGATTTTTATGAGAACGGCGCAAATCAAACGCACGACGAAGGAGACGGATATTTTTCTGTCTTTGAACCTTGACGGCACCGGCAAAGCGGAGATCGACACCGGCGTTGGCTTTTTCGACCATATGCTCACGCTCTTTGCCCACCACGGCAGATTCGATCTGACCGTGAAATGCGCGGGCGACACGCAGGTGGATGCGCACCACAGTGTGGAGGATATCGCCATCTGTCTGGGCAAATGCTTTGCCGAAGCGCTGGGCGATATGAAGGGCGTGACCCGCTACGGGGATATCCTTCTGCCCATGGACGAAACGCTGATCCTTTGCGCCGTCGACCTCTCCGGCAGAGGCTGTCTGCGGTACAATCTCGAAATTCCGGCGCAGAAGGTGGGCGAATTCGACACCGAGCTGACGGAGGAATTCTTTCAGAGCTTCGTGCGAAACGCGAATATCACCCTGCATCTGCGGCAGCTGGACGGCGTGAACAGCCACCACATCATTGAGGGCGCGTTCAAGGCCTTCGCCCGCGCGCTTGCAAAGGCCGCGACGCTCGATCCCGCGCTGGCGGGCGAGGTCCCCTCGTCAAAAGGAGTGCTGTAAATGACCGCGATCATCGACTACGGCGTGGGCAATCTGTTCTCGCTGAAAAGCTCCTTTGCCGCCATCGGCTGCGAGGCGGTCGTAACCGGCGACCCGGACGTGATCGCCGAAAGCGAGCGGATCATCCTCCCCGGCGTGGGAGCCTTTGAGGACGCGGCGAGAAAGCTGCGCGATTCCGGCCTTGACCGGGTCGTGATCCGCGAAACGGAGAAGGGAAAGCCGCTTCTGGGCATCTGCCTGGGGATGCAGATGCTGTTTGAAAAAAGCTATGAATACGGCGAGCACGCAGGGCTCGGGCTGATCGCGGGCGCGGTACGTCCGATGAAGGGCGTGATCCCGGACGAGCTCAAGATCCCGCATATCGGCTGGAACGGGCTGATCTTCCCGAAAAACCGGGAAAGATCGGCGCTGTATCGGTATATCGACGAAGGCGACTGCGTTTATTTCGTCCATTCCTATTACGGCGCGGACTGCGACGAGTCCGTCTCGGCGCTGACGGAATACGGCGCACTGCTCACCGCCTCGGTGGAGCGCGGAAACGTCTTCGGCACCCAGTTCCACCCGGAGAAGAGCGGAAGCGTGGGGCTCAGGATTTTGAAGGCGTTTACGGAGATAGAGTGAACAGTGAAATGTGAACAGTGAACAGTAAACTGCGGTGTCTGAATTACATCTCACATTTCACATTTCTTATTTCATATTCTCCCTGTCAAATATGCAGCAAGGAGACGAAGGAATGATTATATTTCCAGCAACGGATATCATCGCGGGCAGGGCGGTGCGCCTTGTGAAGGGCGATTATGACAAAATGACGGTCTACGGCAACCCGCTGGATTTCGCGCTGCGGTTTCAGCAAGCGGGCGCGGAATACCTGCACGCGGTGGATCTGGAGGGCGCGCGGGACGGCGGGACGCCGAATTTCGACACGGTAAAGGAAATCGTTGAAAAAACGACCTTGAAGGTAGAGATCGGCGGCGGCGTGCGCGATATGAAGACGGTGGAAAAATACCTGAGCGCGGGCGTGTTCCGGGTGATCGTCGGCACCGCCGCGGTGACGGAACCGGAATTCCTGGAAGCCGCCGTGAAGAAGTACGGCGAAAAGATCGCCGTCGGCGCGGATCTCCGGGACGGAAACGTCTCCATTAAGGGTTGGCGCAGCGATTCGGGCCTCGGCGTGTATGAATTTTTCGACCGTCTGGAAGCGCTGGGCGTAAAGACCGTGATCTGCACCGATATTTCCAAGGACGGGCTGCTCTCCGGAACGAACGTGGAGATGTACCGGGATCTTTCTTCGAAATATTCCGTGGATATCACCGCCTCCGGCGGCGTTTCGACGCTTGAAGATATCAAAGCCCTGCGGGAAATGGGCCTTTACGGCGCGATCCTCGGGAAAGCCCTTTATACGGGAGACCTGTCATTGACTGCCGCGATCGCGGCAGTCAATGACAAATGAACAATGGACAATGGATAATGGATAATTGCGGAGCTGGAGCACTATGATAACCAAACGCATCATCCCCTGCCTCGACGTGCGCAACGGCCGCGTCGTCAAGGGCACGAATTTTGAAAACCTCGGCGATGTGAACGATCCTGTGGCGCTGGCGTCCTATTACAGCGAGGCGGGCGCGGACGAGCTGGTATTCTACGATATCACCGCCTCCTCCGAGGGGCGGGCGCTGTTCACCGATATCCTGAAAAAGACCGCCGAGACCATTTTTATCCCCCTGACCGTGGGCGGCGGCATCAACACCATCGACGATTTCGACCGGGTGCTCAAATGCGGCGCGGACAAAGTCAGCGTCAACAGCGGCGCGATCCGCAACCCGGACCTGATATGCGAGGCGGCGAAAAAATACGGCGACCAGTGTGTGGTGATCTCCGCCGACGTCAAGCGGGTAGACGGGCAGTTCACCGTGTTCGCCAAGGGCGGCAGGGAGAACACCGGCATGGAAGCGATCTCCTGGATCAGACGCTGCGTCGGCAACGGCGCGGGGGAGGTCGTGCTCAACAGCATCGACACCGACGGCGTGAAAAACGGCTTCGATCTCGAAATGCTCGACGCGGTGTGCTCTGCCGTCAGCGTGCCCGTGATCGCCTCCGGCGGCGCGGGAAAGGCCGAGGATTTCGTTACGCTTTTCAAGACGCTGCCGAAGGTGGATGCGGGGCTTGCCGCCTCGATCTTCCATTTCGGCGAGGTGAAGATCGGCGATCTGAAAAGACTGCTGGCCGAAAACGGAATCAACGTCAGACAGATAACGGAGGAGAGAGAATTATGATCAAAATTGACGAGCTGAAATTTGACGAAAAAGGGTTGATCCCGGCGATCGTCGTCGACGCGCAGACGAAAAAAGTGCTGACCCTCGCATATATGAACCGGGAAAGCCTTGAGATCAGCATCAAAGAAAAACGCACCTGTTTCTGGTCACGTTCCCGGAAAAAGCTCTGGCGCAAGGGCGAGACCAGCGGAAACGTGCAGCACATTGTGGATATCACCGCCGACTGCGACAAGGACGCGCTGCTGGTCAGCGTCAAAAAAAAGGGCCCCGCCTGCCATACCGGCAGCGAGAGCTGTTTTTTCAATTCCGTGTTCGAATCGGGGAACGCCCCCTTTACCTATGAGGGGCTGATGGCGCTGATCAAGGGCCGCAAGACCGATCCGAAAGAGGGCTCCTATACGACCTATCTGTTTGAGAAAGGCGTTGACAAGATCCTCAAGAAGGTGGGCGAGGAATCCACCGAGGTGGTCATCGCCGCAAAGGGCGGCGACAAGGGCGAGACGGTCTATGAGATCGCCGACCTTATCTATCACCTCATGGTGCTGATGGCGGAAATGGGCATCAGCACGGACGAGATCACCCGAGAGCTTGCCTCCCGCCACGTGATCGACCATAAGGTCAAGCAGGAGAAATCCACCGCGGCGAAGTAAAAGCCGACGAAGACATTGAATATAAAGATCGGATTCTGCGGGAATCAAATCGGAGCAATTCAGACTTAACGGGTTTTATCCCCGGTCCTTCGTTTTTCGGCGGCGAGGAATGCCGGGGAAAGTTCAGCCAGGAGGCGCGTTGTCATGGATAAAATCATCTGGCTGGTGGTGACGATCCTTTGCGGCGCATTTTTTACCGGGCTCGGCGTTTACGCCATGCGGCGGAAAAAGCCCATGTGGTTCTGGTCCGGCAGCACCGTCAGCGAACGGGAGATCTCGGATATCCCCGCCTACAACCGGGCGAACGGGATCATGTGGATCTTATACTCCCTTGTCTTCTGGGGCGCCGCAGTCTTCGGGATCTTCCGGCTTGACGCGGCGGGGACCTTCCTCGCCGTCGGAACTTTGGGCGGGATTCCCATTCTGGTAATTGCGTATAAAAAGATATACGCGAAGTATAAAAGAGAGAGATGAATTTAGCTGCCAGCTGCCAGCTGTTAGCATTGTAATCTTGATGCCCGTTGCTATATTAGAGGCAATGCGTCCGAGATTCATGCCGGAAGCTGGAAGCAGGAAGCCGGGAGCGTAAATACTGACTTAACGGCTCCGCCGTTAAGTCAGTATTTACATTGTTTATACGTTCAGCTCGTCGCCGTCCTTCGCCGCGCCGTAACGATAGGGGTGCGGAGCGGCCAGCTGCCGGGCGAGCGCCTCTCCCCAGCGTTTTTCGTAGATATGGGTGTGAATGATCCGCTTCGCCTTCGTTTTGTCGAAGACCTCGACGCACTCGTCCGGGGAGAAATGCGCCAGCTCGCAGACGATCAGATCCAGCTCCTCCCGGAACGCGACTTCCGGGAAATCCACACTCGGGCGGCAGAGATCACCGGTGAACAGGACCTTCTTTCCCTCGGCTTCCAGCAGCAGGGCATGGGAATCTTCGCAGTGCTTCGTCGGGATCGCCGTCACCCGCACATTTTCATCTTCATACACGACCCCCGCGGCGTAGGACCGCAGACGCAGACCGTCCCGCGGCGGGTTGCCGTTGGAGCTGATGGAGGTCCATTCCAGCAGCGGCGCGATCATCCGCTCCTGCGGCAGCAGGATCAGCGGATCGGCCTGTTTGTAATACCAGTTGATCAGGTCGAGAAACGAGAACAGCCCGTCGGTGTGGTCGCCGTGGGGATGGGTGCAGATCACAAGCCTCACTGCCTCTGGCGCAATCCCTCTGCGGCGCAGGTCCTCGATCGTCTGCGTCCCCATATCAATGATGTAAAAGCTCCCGCCGATCTCCGCAAGACAGGAAGAACAGCGTCTGTCCGGCTCCGGCACGCCGTGAGAAGTGCCGATAAAATGCAGTTTCATAAAAGACCTCCCGTCGGCGCTGAGAGGAGCGCCGTTATTTTTCATCTGAAATATCTTTACAGAACGGAAAAAGAAAAGTATAATGAATGCGAATAAAGCAGAAGGAGGCGGGATCCCGATGATGCAATCCGCGGAAGCGACCGACCGCATGCTGTCCGGGCTGCTGCGGCAGTGGGGCGGCGCGCTTGTCCGTCTGCAGGTCGACCTGCCGAGGCAGCCGACACTGGACGGCGGGATTCTGTGTCCCGCGTGCAAAATGATCCACGGCCGCTGCCATGAGGCGGTTTATCCGCTGCTGTATCTTGCGCAGCGCACCGGCGAACCACAGTATCTGACCGCGGCGAAAAAGCTGTTTCGCTGGGGGGAGAATATGCTCTGCCCCGACGGCAGCCTGCGCAACGACGCGAAGTCGGATTGGCGCGGCGTCACCGTCTTCGGGGCGATCGCTCTGCACGACGCGTTGTATTTTCACGGCTCCCTGCTCTCCGTCGCCGAAAAAACCGAATGGGAATCGCGCCTGTCGCGGATGGGCGAATGGCTGTATGAAAACCTGCGTCCTGGGCGGCTGCAGGCCTATCTCAATTATTACGCCGCCAACGCCTGCGCCATGGCGCTGCTGGGCGCGTATTTCGGCAGGGACGGTTACCGCGCCCTCGCGCGGGAGCTGGCGGAATTCTGCTTTGCCCATACAAGCGAAAGCAATCTGCTGTTCGGCGAGGGACATCCCCTGGATCTGCGGACCGCAAAGGGCTGTCTTGCCGTCGATGCGGGCGGATACAACCCGGAGGAGACTCTGCCCTGCCTGAGCCGTTACGCCCGGGCGATGGACGACCCTTCCGCGCTGGAACGGTGCCGGACGCTCTGGCGCGCGCAGCTTTTGTGGATGCTGCCGGACGGCGCCTGGGACAACAGCGCCGGTTCCCGGGCGTTCAAATGGACCTGGTGGGGCAGCCGGACCTCGGACGGCTGTCAGGATGCGCTTTTCTCCCTGGGGAAAGACGACCCCGTGTTCGCCGAGGCTGCGCTGCGCAACGCCGGATTATATGAGCGATGCACCCGGGACGGCCTGCTTTACGGCGGCCCGGATTATTTCCGCCGCGGCGAAAAGCCCTGCGTCCACCATACCTTCTGCCACGCGAAAGCCCTGGCGGGGAGCCTGAACGGCGGTTTTTCCGACTTCGGGCGTGTTCCGCTGCCTGTCGAAGATCCGCCCGCGATCACCCGGTTCCGGGAGCTTGATCTGCTGCGCGTGGGCACCGGCGGCTGGCTTGCGGAGATCAGCGGGTACGATTACCAGCCGTTCCCCGGCGCACACGCCTCCGGCGGCGCGGTCTGCCTGCTGTTTCATCGGAAGACCGGTCCGCTGATCGCCTGCGGCGCGGCGGATTACAGAATCCGGGAACCTCTGAACCAGCAGCTCCCGTCCGACCCGGCCTCGCATCTGTGCGCCTGTCCCCGGATCGAAGCGGCGGTTGACGCCGTCCGTTACGCGCAGCACTACGACCCGAACGCCGTGATCGGCGCCTCGGAGGACGCCGGGGGCGTCACCGTGCGCGCGGAAGCCTTTTTGTGCGACGAACGGGGCGAACGGATGCCGGGTCCCGGGGCATGTCTTCTGGAATACGTCTTCCGGCGGGATTCACTGACCGTCCGGGGGCGCGTCCGCGGGGAAATCGCGGAGAGAGCGCGGTATCTTCTGCCGCTGATCGGCGATGCGGTCCGCCCCGAAGTCCTGCGGGGCGACATGCCGTCGGCTCCGCGGCCCTTCTTCAATCTCAATCCCGGCTTCGCGGGAACGGAATATTCGATCCGCCCGGACCGGGACGGCATATTCGCGCTGCGGATCACGGTCTGAAGCCTGTGTTTTTGCCTGCGCAGTACGCGGCGATCGCCTCAGCGGCCTTTGCCGCGGTCCCCTGTCCGCCCGCGCGGTCGATGCTTGCGGTAAACGCTTCATCCTCCGTGTACAGCCTTCCGAGCCCGGCGAGAATCTCATCCGTGCAGGTGTAAAAATGCGCGGTGATATAATCCTGCAAACGTTTTACCAGCGTCTGCGCTTCGGGCGCAGACGCGTTTTTTTCTCCGAGCGTTCCGAACGCCGCGAGAAGCTTCATCAGGCCTTCCCCGGCGTCCGACAGGTCGGCGTCGCTCAGCCCTGCCGTTTTCTTTTCGAATTCACGATACGCCGCGGTATCGCCCCAGGCTTTTTTCGCCGCGGCCCGGTTCGTTCCGTTGTCCATTATTGCCGTTCCTTTCTCTGTGCGTTCAGTCTTCGGCGCCGGGCGCGTCCTGCGGGTATTTCACGCCGATCAGCTGCCGGATCCGGTCGGTCAGACTGATGATTTTCAGCGTGTGGGCGTGGGGGATCAGCGGGCTTTCGGCAAGACCGTCTCTCACGCAGTCGCAGAAATGCCCGATCTGCTCCTCAAAGCCGTTGCCGGCGTAGGGGACGGGGATGGTCTGCCGGCCGCCTTCGGTCTCCAGCACGATCTCCTGCGGCGCATAGAAGCGTTTCAGATAAGCGAACCCTTTTGTGCCGTAAAGATATCCCTCGTTGGGCTTGCGCACAAGCGTCGCGCTGGAAAGGTCCGCAATGGCGCCGTTTTTGTATTTCAGCAGCACGCAGGCGTGGCTGTCCGTGCCGTTGTAAAAATCCGCCTCGGCGCTGATATGCTCGATCTCGTCGCCCAGATACCAGCTGGCGAAATTCAGTCCGTAGCAGCCCACGTCCAGCAGCGACCCGCCGCCGTTCTCATTTTTCAGAACGTGGTGGTCCATCTCATCCTCGTCCATGGAATAGCAGAATTTTCCCTCCACGGCGCGGATCTCACCCAGGACCCCTTCCTGCACCAGCTCCAGCATTTTTACGGTGCCCGGCACCAGGCGCGCCCACATGGCCTCCGTCAGCAGGACGTGATTGCGTTCCGCGCAGGCAAACATGCGCTCCGCCTCGCCCCGGTTGATCGCCATCGGTTTTTCGCAGAGAACGTGTTTGCCGTGCTCCATCATCAGCATGGAACAGCCGATGTGCCCCGAATGGGGGACGGCGATATATGCCGCGTCGATCACGTCGGACTGCGCCATCGCCTCATAGCTTGAAAAGCGGTGGGGGATGTTGAACTCGTCCCCGAAGCGCTGCGCGCCCTCCTGCGTCCTTGACGCGACCGCAGTCAGGACCGCGCCCTCGGTGTTGCGGATCGCGTTTGCGAACCGGTGGGCGATGGTGCCCGTGCCCACGATGCCGAATCTGAGTTTTTCCATGGGGAACCCTGCCTTTCTTTGTTTTGAAGTTTTCTCAGATCCAATATAGCATAACCGGGGACGGAATACAAGTCGTCCGCCGGACTTCGTGCCGGAGAAAACGAATCTTGCGGTCCCGGAACAGATGTGTTATACTTGACGCATCAATACAATGGAGATGTGCATCATGACAAAGACCGGATCGCGCCGGACCGTGCCGGACGGGGCGCGGAATATCGAAAAAAACTATCTTCGTCTGCATCAGCCGCCCTATGATTTTGAAAACCTTTTCAAGGGGAATCCCGGCTGGCCCGGCGACCGGGAGGGACGGGCGCTGCTGGCGTTTCTGTGCCATTACCATATGAGCGGGCGGAAGGTCCCCTGCATGGATCAGATGACGTCGGCGCTGCCGGAGCGCACGAACCGGTATCTGTTTTTCGGCGAGATTCCCGCGGAGGGAACCGCCGACGAGCAGCAGCTCTCCGGGCACAGCTGGTATCTGCGGGCGCTGGCGGAGCACGTGAAGACCTTCGGCGACGCGTTTTCGATGCGGGCGCTGACGAGCACGTTCGAGCATTTGTATCTCCCCGCGCTGCCCCTTTACGACGCATATCCGCTGGAGCGCTCCTGCGCGGGAGGCGGTGTGGAAGGCGAGATCTGCGGCGGCAGCGGCGGCTGGAAGCTCTCCACGGACGTGGGCTGCGCCTTTATGTGTGTGGATGGGGTCGCCCATTATTACGCCCTGACCGGGGATCCCCGCGCGCGGGCGTTCCTTGAGAAGCTGATCGACGTTTTTCTGCGGGCGGATATGGTGAAACGTGGCTTCCAGACCCACACGTCCCTGACCTGTCTGCGGGGGATGCTGCTGTTTTACCGGGCGACGGGGGAGAAAAAATACTTTGACGCCGTGCTGCGGGAATTCGACCGGTACCTGAAGTACGGGATGACGCTGACCTATGAAAATTTCAACTGGTTCGGCAGGGAGGATACCTGGACCGAGCCCTGCGCGGTGGTGGACAGCTTTCTTCTGGCGACGGAGCTGTACCGCTTGACGGGCGAAGACCGTTACCGCGTTCTCGCGCGGCGCATCTGGGCAAACGGGCTTCAGTTCTGCCAGCGGGACAACGGCGGCGCGGGCACGAATGCCTGCGTTACCGCGGATCAGCCGGTGCTGAAAATCAACGGCTACGAGGCGTCCCAGTGCTGCACGATGCGCTACGCCGAGGGCCTGAGGTGCTATTATGACAACCGGGAGCTGTTCCTTTATGATCCCGACGCGCCCGTCGTCGCGGAAAGCGACGGCAGACGGTATTCGGACGACCGGCTGATCGTGTCGGTGAACGGTGAGCAGACGCCGATCTTTTCCTGCAATACCGTTCCCGAACGGGAGCTTGCAGACCTGCGGCTGCGGGTGCTGTTCTGAAGAAATGAATAAGAGGGAAAATATATGAACTGTCTTTTGATAAACGACCGCAGCTCCGATTTCGCCGCGGTGCTGGAAGCCTGCGGCGCCGGACTCACGCGCATGACCTTTGATGAAGCGCTGGGCGCGGACCTGTCGCGCTTCGACGCGTTCTGCGTCTTCTTCGGCGGCGGGGTGGCGGATCCCCGGCTGCGGGTCCGGCTGGAGGAGCAATATGAAACGGCGGGAAAACACGTTTTTGCCGAGGCGGCGGAAAGCTTCGGCCCGGTCTACTGCGCCGGCCCTGCGGACACCACCACCCGGCGGCTGGTGAATCTTTATTCCGAAACGGAGGGCGGCGTGCCCGGCCTCGCCGTGGGGGAGCTGCTGGACGACTGCGCCAACCGGATGCTCCGCCCCTGGCAGAACGTGCCGGGGATGCGGCCTTTATTGATGTACGGGGACCATATCGTCGCCCACCGGGTATGGAACGCCGACCGGGAGACGATGATGAAAAGCGGCGAGCCGGGGCTGTGGACGATCGGGGATAATCTGATGATGTCCTCCTTCGAGCTGCACAATTTCGCCCGCGCCCGGTTTGTGCCGACGGCGGCGTGGCGGCGGCTGATCGCCTTTATCGCCGAGTGGCTCACCGGCAGCCGTCCCGCGACGTTTCCCGCGCCGCCCGTGCGGTTCGGGACAAATGCGGACCTTTCCGACGACGCGGCGTTCGAGCGCTGCCGGAGGGAAGGGATCGAACGGGGCGTCAAATGGCTGCGCCGGTACCTTGTGGACGAGGGCCGGGGCGGGATCCGCGAAGGTCTACGGCACAATATCTCCCCCGAGGGCGTTCAGACTCCTGCGAATGCGATCCGCACGGACTGTACCGGCGAGGCGGCGGGCGCGTTCCGGTTTTACGCGGAATGGAATCACACGCCGGAAGACGCGCAGGTTGCCGACAATCTCCGGTCCATGGTGTTCGGCCCCATGATGGTCAGGGGCGGCCTGTTTGACGGGATGCTGCGCTGGACGGACTCCGGCTGGGGCGTCTGCTATCAGGACGACGCCGCCCGCGCCCTGCTGCCCACGCTGTATGAATGCCTGTATCTGAACAAACGGGACCGGTTCCCCGACGTCTGCCGTGCGCTGGATTTCCTTGTGAGAACCACCGCGGCGGACGGCTGCCGCAACCCGCGGACGGACGCGCCGTTTTTAGATGAAGAAAAGATCCGGGCGCTTGCCGCGGCGGAGCACGGTTATCCTTCCGCCCATTATAACGCCTTTTATCACGCGGCGCTGCTGGCGGCGTATCTGTGCGGCGGGAGCGAGAGGTACCTTGCGGTCGGCAGGCGCGGCCTTGAGACCATCATGGCGCTTTATCCCGACACCCGCCGGGAGCAGAGCGAAACGGAGGAACTGTGCCGGCTGATCCTGCCCCTTGCCCTGCTGTACCGGGCGACGGGAGAGGAACGCCACCGGGAGATGCTGTATCGCGTGACCGACGACCTTGCGCGCCACCGGCACCCCTCCGGCGCGATCCTCGAATGGGATACTGGCTACAAGGCCTCCTGCGCCAGAACCGCGTCGGGCGAATGCTCCGTGCTGACCGAAAACGGAGACCCGGTGGCGGATCTGCTCTATTCCGTCAACTGGCTGCCCGTCGGCTTCGCGACCGCGTACAACGTCACCGGAGACCCGCGGTTCCACGCGCTGTGGCGGGACGTTTCCGCCTTCTGTCTGAACGCGCAGGCGCGGTCGGACGATCCGAAAACGGACGGCTGCTGGTTCCGCGCTTTCGATCCGGAGCTGAACGAGGCCTACGGCTGCCCCCACGACGCGGGATGGGGACCGTTGTGCAGCGAATCCGGCTGGACCGACGCGGAAATCCTGATGGGACTGATGCTGCCGGATCTTCTGAAGTGAATGGTTTTTCTGAAATGGACGCAGCGGCGTTCCGGTGCAATACCGGGAACGCCGCTGCGTCTTTTTTCTTATATTGTTTTACGGTTATACCTGATTCCCTCCGTCGGAGGATGCGGGCGTCGAAGGCGCCGCGCCGTCGGGCATTTCGCCGTCCGGCATCTCGGGGCGGGAGCCGTCGGGCATGGAGGGCATCGCGCCGTCAGGCATGGCGGGCATTTCACCGTCCGGCAGCTCGGGACGGGAGCCGTCGGGCATGGCGGGCGCTTCTCCCTCGTTCCGGTTGCCGTTCTGTCCGTCCTGTGCGCCCTTGCCGCCTCTGCCGGGACCCATGCCGGGCATCCGGCCGCCGCCCATGCCGCCGCCCATACCGCCGGCGGCGCCGTAATTGTCGGAATCCATCGTGATTTCGGCGGCTACCGTGCCGCCGGTCAGCGTCCCGGAGGACGCGAAGCCGTTCTCATCCGCGCCGGAAACCGTTCCGCCGCACACGATGCTGTAACTGTTCCCGGAGGCGATCCCCGGGGCGCAGAATACAATGCTGGAATAGGATTTCGCGGGGGTGAAAGCCGCGAGCACCGCTCCGTCCGCGTCGGTGAGGGCAACGCTGACGCCGCCCTGCTGCGGGTTGATATTTGTCATGATCGAACCCTGACCGCTGCCGGTGACGGACTGCGCCATGCCGGAGGAGCCCGCCGCGACCAGCACGCCGCCGGTCATCGTGGCGGTCCCCGCGTAATCCAGCGAGCCGTTGCCGCTGTTCTCCGGGCCGCTGACCAGCACCGTGCCGCCGGTGACGCTGATATTGCCGTTGGAATCCAGCCCGTCGCCGGAGGCGTTGACGTACAGATACCCTCCGTTGACCGTCAGCGCGCCGTCGGTGACCGCCTCGCCGCTGAACCGGTCGAAGCCCGCGCCGGAATCGTTGCCGCCGGCGATATTCACACCGTCGTCGGAGGCGGTAATCGTCACCGTGCCGTCGTCGATGGTGATATCGGCGGCCTCAAGGCCTTCGTAGCTCTTTGTAACGTCGATCATGCCGCCGGAGATCGCGATCGCCGCGTCCGCGTGGATCCCGTCGTCGCCGGAGGCGATCTCATAAAGTCCCGCAGAGACCGTGACGCTACCGTCCGCGTGAACGGCGTCGTCCGCGCAGTCAAGGGTGAGCGCGCCGCCGGTCAGGGTGACGTCGCCGGCGCATTTGAGCCCCTTTCCGCCGGTGGATTCGGTATAACCGTCGGAGGTGTTGTTCTGATTGAAGAAATCCGCAAACGCGTCCCGGCTCTGCTGTCCCTTCGCGCCTTCGGCGCTGCCGCCGCCGGTAACGGCGCCGATCTCTCCTCCGTCAACGCGCAGCAGCGTTTGGGCCTGGATCCCGTCGCTTCCCGCGGTCAGGTCCAGCGTTCCGCCGGCGATATAAACAAAGCCCCGGTCCGCTTTCTCATCGTTATCGGCGCGGACCGCGTCGGTTCCCGCGCTGACGGTGATCTGCGCCGCGTCAATCTTAACGCAGTCCTTGCCGTAAAGCCCCACGTTTTCCGCCGTGACGGCGATCGTTCCGCCGGTGACCGCAAGGCTGTCCTTGGTCACGACGCCGTGCTTCTTGCTGCCGTTGACCGTCAGGGCGCCGCCGCCGTTGATCGTCAGGTCCGTCTTCGCGAAGATCGCGCCGTCCGCGTCGGAGCCGCCCACGGTGAGGGTGTAGTCCTTTGCGTCGGTCAGGACGTTTTCGGTCCCGTCGGCAAGGGTGATAATCACCTTGTCCGCGCTCTCCGCTGTGATCGCCGACGTGGAGGAGGTGAGCGTCAGGCCGTTCAGCACCAGCCGGACGTCGTCGCTCTCGCCCGCCGCCACGTGGATCCTGCCGTCCGCGCATTCGCCGGAGATAATATAGGTCCCCGCCGCGCTGACCGTTGCCAGCGTCCCCTGTACGGAAACGCCTTTGCCGTCGGCCTGCGCGCCGGAATCGGTGAACGTGATCCGCGCCGCGCCTGCCGCGTCAAAGCTGCCGTCCAGATCCTTTTTGGTAAAGGTCAGGTCAAAGGCTGCGTCTGAGACAGGCTGTCCGCCCGCCGCGGCGGTCGGCTCGTTTTCGCTGTTTTTCACCGTCGTGCAGGACGCCAGCGTCAGCGCCAGCAGGGCGGAGATCAGGAGTGTAAATCCCTTTTTCATGATGATTCCCCTTTCGTCAGATCTCTGTGTCTGTATGATCAGTATCTGCATTTTATCCCGGAAAGCTTGAAAAAAGATTTAAACATTGAAATTTTCGCAATGAGATTGTTTTCGCCGCCGGTCGGTGTTTTTTTGTGTGAACGGCAGAGTTCCGTGGTGTGAACGGTATTTCTTTTTTCGGATGAAAATTGTATAATATATTAAAAAAAGAGAAAGAAGTGTGAATTATGCAGGAAAATGAAAACATTGCCAACGTCGCGGAAGAAGAACCGAAAAACTCCGCGCAGGAAACGCCCGCAAGAAATTCATCGAATCTGAAAAATCCCGGAATCGGCATGAAATGGTATCATTTTATTGTCTTCGTCCAGTTGATCCTGGCAATGCTCTTTTGCGCGGGGAACGGCGTCAGCCATCTGATGACCGCGTCCGCCGCGGCGCAGGGAATCGGGGAGAACGCGCTGGTTTATATTGCATATCCGCAGCTGAAATATCTGGAGATCGGGATGGCGGTCGCCTTCTTCTGCATGATTATCCCTTATGCGTTAACCGAGAAGTTTTTGTGGAATTATAAGTTCAAGGGCGTCGTCCTTTATCTTGTCATGCTCCCCGTGAATCTTTTGGTCACCGTGGCGTATTCGGTCATTCTCAGCGCCATTCTCCCGGCCTCAATGCGTGAGATGACGTTTGATTCGAATATTATCGGAACGGTGCTCGCTTTGGTGCTCGTCAGCGTTGTGTATGTGGTGCCCAACTGGATCTATTTCAAAAAAAGACGGTATTTGTTTACATAAGTCTGTACGGCAGATGAAACGGATCGCGCCATGCCGGCGACGCGCGGCTGATTCTGAGAATCGCCTCCCGGATCGACCCACAGCCGGAAATCATGATCCCCTTCGCGAAGAAGGGCTGAACCGGGCAAAAGAAAAAACAGGAAGAAGGAACGACCTTCGGGCAGCCATGCGCCGTCCGAAGGCCGTTTCCGTTTCTGCCGAACGGTTCGTTTTTCGTTCCGGACGGTTGAAAATCCGACGGATAGGTGTAGACATTCCGGATCTGATCGGATATAATATTCTTATGCCAGAAACCTTTTCGGAACGACGTTTCCCGCAGAGCGGGCAGATCCCTGCCGTTAATCCGGAAAAGCAAAAAAGGAGTATGGATGGAATGAAAAAAAGAACAATCGCGATCCTTCTCAGCGTGGTTCTCACGCTGCTTTCCTGTCTCTTCGCCCCGTTCTCTGCCGCGGCGCAGAATACAGACGGCGGGGAATCCGGCGCGCCCGCTGACGCTCCGGCGCCGGCGGAGGGCGCGCAGCCCGGCGACGCGGACGGCGACGGATGGATGACCTCCGGGGACGCCAGAGCCATATTGCGGCAGGCCGCGAAGCTGGAGTTTCTTCCGGACGAATTCCTCACCGCCGCGGATCTGGACGGGGACGACTACGTCAAAGCGAAGGACGCCCGCATGGCGCTGCGCCGGTGCGCGCTGCTCGATGAGGAAGACGCCGCCCGTTTCGCCCCTGTACATCTGCCGGATTTCGATGCGCCTGTCGAGGGCAGCGACGCGTTTGCCCTGAACGGTCCGGGGGCGGTAACGGAAGGAGAGACGTTTACCCTGACCGCGGTCCTGACCGACGCGGCCGGCTTTGAGGACGGCGTCGTGTTCTTCCGCTGGGACCCGGAGATCCTTGAATACGTTTCTCAGACAAACAGTGAAATCGGGCCCGCCGTCGGGGACAGATACGCGGAAAACGCCTGCTCCGCCGCGGCAATGTTCACAAACCGTCTGGAAGACTCCAGCTTTACGATCGCGACGCTGACCTTCCGGGCCGTCGGCGTTGGCTCCGCTTCGATTGATTATACCTTCACCAGCTGGAACGGAACCGAAAGGCCCGCCGGCGGAAGCTTTATGATTCAATCGCAGCAGGACATTACGGTCTGTTATCCCTATCCCGGGCCGGAAACCGGAGAGCCTGAGGATCCGTATTCCGGGACCTTCTATAACGCGTCATGGCGGCTGGACGGCAGCGTCCTTTTCTTCAGCGGCCCCAGCGGAACCACGGACGAGCTTTCCTGTATCCCGGACGAGAATGAATCCCGCGGGTGGAACCGGTATCTCAGTCAGATCAAGACAATCGTGATCGACGACCAATTCCATATGGTGCACTCCGGGCAGGGCGCGCTGGACTATTACACAACGTTCTATGAAAACATGCCCCTGCTGGAGGCGTTCTCGGTCGATGAAAACAACCCGTATCTTTGCGATATCGACGGCGTTCTGTTCTCAAAGGACGGCGGCGAGCTGTTCCGCTTCCCGGAAAACAAGGGTATCTCGACATATGCCGTCCCGGATTCGGTGACGCGCATCAGCTGCGGCGCCTTTGACGACTGCAAAAACCTGAAAACCCTCACGATTCCCGCAAGCGTGACCGACGCGGCGCGGGGCGCGATCGACTTTGAGGCGATGACGGTTTACTGCGAGGCGGACAGCGCCTTCGCGACGCTGGCGCGGGAGAACGGATGGAAATGCGTTTTCATCGAAAAGGAAACGCCGGTGGTAACCACCGCCGCCGTACCGCAGGGGAAGACGTGCCTGCTCGGCGACGCGGACAACGACGGCAAGGTCAAGGCGAGCGACGCAAGAAAAATCCTGCTGCATTCCTCGAGGATCCAGGCGGAAACCGACGCCTTCCTGCTGAAGCTGATGGACGTGGACGGGGACGGCAGGATCAAGGCCGCCGACGCGCGTCTGGCGCTGCGCATTGCCAGCCGGATCGACCCCGTTAAGCCCTATGAAGCGCCCTCCGGCGGGGAGGAATCCGCGTCCGACCCGACCGGTACGACCGGAACTACGCAGGAACCCACAGGGAAAATCCAGCCCACCGCTGAGGATCCCTCCGGGACGTCGGAGCCGGACGGCGTGTTCAAGGTGACGGTCGGGACCGCTGCGGCGAAAAAAGGCGACGAGGTCGCGCTTGCGGTCAATCTTTCCGGCAATCCCGGCGTCCGTTCGCTGGCGCTGGAATTTACCTTCGACGCCGACGCGCTGACGCTTCTGGGCGCGGAGGACAGCGGCAGGCTGGAAGGGCTTCGTTTCACAAGCAGTGACGCCGAGGGCGTCTGCAGCGCCGTGTTTGAGGGCGACGCGCCCTCCGGCGCGAACGGCGTGATCATGACGCTGAAGTTCAGGGTCAACGCCGATTCCGGCTTTTTTCCCGTCTCCGTGACGGTGAAAAACGCCTCGGTCATCGACGAAAACGGCGGGGAAGCGAACCGGCTTGCGGGAGCCATTGGCGGCAGCGTGCAGGTCAGCTCCGACCCCTCGATGTCCGTTCCGGAATTCTCGATCTCAATGCCGACGTCGCCGTCGATTACGCTGGCGCCGATTCCCACGATCACCCTGCCGTCCTTCTCCTTCCACCTCGGCTGATCGCCGCCGGGCGGGAAGTACGGACGCGCCGTAATAAAAACAACCCCGGTCGGGAGCCTGAATTTCAGACGCCCGACCGGGGTTTTCGAATCATAATTTATTTACTGACCAGGTTTTTACTCGGGCTGCGAAACAGACGCCGAAGGCATTTTACTTCACCCATTAATAGAAAACCGCGAAACAGGGAATTTGTGACAGCTTTTTCAGATTTTTTTAAAAAATATGATGATTCGGCGCTTCCCGGCGTCCCCGCACACCCGTCGGGGGCGGGATCCGGAACGCCGCCAAACGATCACAGCGCCTCAAACACCTTCGAGATATCCTCGTGGATCACCAGATCCGCGGCGGAATCGTAGGGCGTTTCATCGTAGTTGATAATCACGAATTTCGCGTTGTTGGGGCAGTAGCGCACAAGGCCCGCCGCCGGGTAGACTACCAGTGAGCTGCCCACGACCACCAGCAGATCGCAGCCGCCGATGGCCTTCACCGACTGCGAGATCTTCCGCTCGTCCAGCATTTCGCCGTAGAACACGATATCCGGCCGCAGAATCCCGCCGCAATCACAGCGGGGAACGCCGGAGGATTCCTTGATGTATTTTTCCGGGTAGCGTTTTCCGCATTTCAGGCAGTAGTATTCCAGCGTCGTGCCGTGGATCTCGATCACGTTTTTACTGCCCGCCAATTGGTGCAGGCCGTCGATGTTCTGCGTCACAACCGCCGAGACCTTGTCGCCCAGCGCGGCGATTTTTTTGTGGGCGATATTCGGCTTCGCGTCGCCCACGATCAGAAACTCCTTGTAATACTTGTAGAACGTCTCCGGGTTGTTTTCAAAATAGTCGATGTGCAGCAGCTCCTCGTAGGGCACCGGGGATTTGCGTTTGTACATGCCCTCTTTGCCGCGAAAATCCGCCAGGCCGCTGGCGGTGGAGATCCCCGCCCCGGTCAGAAAGGCGATCCGGCTGCTGTTTCCCACCAGACGGCAAAAGGATTCGATCTTATCCATGATTTCTCCCTCTTTTCTTTTGATTCTAGCTGTGCTATCATTATTATATTCACGAAAACACGGAAAGTCAATTGCGGCAGGCTCCGCAATATAAAAAATACGACAGATCGGAGGTTTTCTTATGTCCAAAGATTCCGCCGCCGCCGAGGTGCAAAAGCGCCTTTTTGCCCTGCGGGACGAAGAATATCAGGCGTTCACGGCAAAGCTGATTCCGAATATCCCGTCCGAGCGGGTGATCGGTGTGCGAGCTCCCGCCATGAAAGCGCTGGCGAAGGAGCTGAAAAACACGCCGCTTGCAGAAGAATTTATAAAAATCCTGCCGCACGATTACAATGAAGAATACGTTTTGCACGCGCTGCTGCTGAGCGAGGAAAAGGACTTCGGGAAGACCGTCGCCCTGCTGGACGAATTCCTGCCCTTTGTGGACAACTGGGCGGTCTGCGATTCGATCTCACCGAAGGCGTTCAAAAAAGCGGACGGGGAACTGATGACCGAGGTCAGACGCTGGCTTTCGTCCGGCAGGGATTACACGGTCCGTTACGCCCTCGGCTGCCTGATGAAGTATTTTCTGGACGAAAAATTCCGGCCGGAATATCTTGACCTTGCCGTGGAGATCGAAAGCGAAGAATACTACGTCAATATGATGCGGGCGTGGTATCTCGCCACGGCACTGGCGAAGCAGTACGACAGTACCGTGCCGGTCCTCGAAAAACGCCGCCTCGACCGCTGGACGCACAACAAAACGATCCAGAAGGCCGTCGAGAGCTTTCGGGTGAGCGGGGAGCATAAAGTATATTTAAAGACGCTGAGGTATTGATTATGGATAAGTATTACGACCGGATCATCCACGGGGGAGACTACAACCCGGACCAGTGGGTCGATACGAAAGAAATATGGGACGAGGATATGCGTCTGATGGACCTTGCCAAGGTCAACTCCGCCACGGTGGGCATCTTCGCATGGTCGCTGCTGGAGCCGGAGGAGGGCGTTTACAACTTCGGCTGGCTAGACGAGATCATGGACAAGCTGGCGTCCCACGGCAAAAAGGCGATCCTTGCCACGCCCTCCGGCGCGCGCCCGCCCTGGATGGCGCAGAAATACCCTGAGGTGCTGCGGGTGGAGGAAAGCGGCGTGCGCAACGAATACGGCGTGCGGCACAACCACTGCCTGACCTCGCCGGTCTACCGGGAGAAGACCGCCGCGATCAACCGGATGCTGGCGCAGCGGTATAAGGACCACCCGGCGCTGTTTATGTGGCACATTTCCAACGAATACAGCGGCGAGTGCCACTGCGAATTATGTCAGAAGGCGTTCCGCGAATGGCTGCAAAAGGAATACGGAACGCTCGACCGGCTGAATTTCAAGTGGTGGAACGGCTTCTGGAGCCACCGCTTCACAAGCTGGGATCAGATCTCGTCCCCGAAATACCGGGGCGAGAACCATGTGCCCGCCCTCAGGCTGGCGTGGCGGCGGTTCACGACGCAGCAGCATCTCTCGTTTTATCTCAACGAGATCGCGCCCCTGCGGGAGATCACCCCGGACGTGCCGGTCACGACGAATATGATGCGGCTTTACAAGGGGATCGACTATCACAGCTTCGCGCCTTATGTCGACGTGATCTCCTGGGACAATTACCCGGACTGGACCAACGGCGACAACACGGAGAGCGCGAACGAGACCGCGTTCGTGCATGATTATTTCCGCTCGATGAAGGACGGAAAGCCCTTTTATATGATGGAAAGCACCCCCTCGATCGTCAACTGGAAGGGCGTGAACCGGCAGCTGAAGTCCGGCGTGCAAGAGCTCTCCGCCATTCAGGCGGTGGCTCACGGCGCGGACAGCGTGCAGTATTTCCAATGGCGCAAGAGCCGCGGCGGGCATGAAAAATTCCACGGCGCGGTCGTGGACCACGTCGGGCACGAAAATACCCGTGTGTTCCGCGACGTGGCAAGGCTGGGCGCGGTTCTCGAAAAGCTGGACGCGGTCGTCGGCGCGCGGACGACCGCGAAGGCCGCGATCCTATACGATAGAGAAAACAGCTGGGCGGTGGACTTTTTCTGCGGCTATCACCGCGACCGCAGGGATTACGACAAGGTCTGCGAACGTTGGTACAGAGCGTTCTGGAGCAGGGGGATCCCTGTTGACGTGATCAGCGCGGATCAGGACTTTGACCGCTACGATCTGATCGCGGCGCCGTTCCTTTATATGGTACGCGCCGGAACCGCGGAAAGGATCGAACGCTATGTGCGCGGCGGAGGCCGCTGGATCGGCACCTATCTGACCGGGATCGCGGATGAAGACGACCTGTGTTACCTCGGCGGGTTCCCCGGCGGCGGGCTGCGGAAAGTTTTCGGCGTGTGGGCGGAGGAGACGGATTCCCTTGACGAGGGGGAATACAACCTCGTTTCCTTCGGCGGCAGAACCTACCGCGCCGAATACACCTGCGACGTGATCCACGCGGAGGGCGCGACAGCGCTCGGCGAATACCGGACCGCCTCTTATTACGCGGGGACGCCCGCCGTGACGAAAAACGCATACGGGAACGGCGAAGCGTATTACGTCGCGTTCCGCCCTCAGCAGGATTTTATCGACGATTTCTGCGGCGGCCTGATCGACGAAATGCAAATTCAGCCTGACGCGGCGTTCCCGCTGCCGGAGGGCGTGAGCACGAGAAAACGCGGAGAGCTGCTGTTCGTGATGAACTTCGGCGGCGAAGAAAAAACCGTCGTCCTCGACCGGGAATACCGGGACGTGGCCGCGGACAGGACGGTGTCGGGCGAGATCACATTGCCGGAAAACGGGTATCTGATCCTGCGATAATTATCACTGTATAAAGCCGGAACGGGAATCCTGACGGACCGTTCCGGCCGTTTCTTTGTCCGGCATTTTCGTTCCGTTTGCGCCCCGCTCCACGACGCGTGGGTTGCCCTTTCGCCGCGGATGCGTTAGGATAAAGGTACAGGAGGCGAATCTTATGGATCGTTACATTACGGGAGCCGTGATCAGACGGCTCCGCGAACGGAAAAAAATGACGCAGGAGGAGCTTGCGGGAAAGATTTTTGTCAGCGGCAAGGCCGTGAGCAAATGGGAGACGGGACAGGGCTTCCCGGATATCAGCCTGCTGGAGCCGCTGGCAGGGGCGCTGGATCTTTCGGTGATCGAACTGCTCTCCGGCGAGGATATCCGCAACCGGAACCGCGCCGCCGATATCACCAAGGGCAAATTTTACGTCTGTCCCGTCTGCGGCAACGTGCTGCGGTCGGTCGGGGAGGCGGTGGTCAGCTGCTGCGGAATCACCCTGCCGCCCGCGGAGCCGGAGCCGGCGGACCCGGACCATTTCATCCGCGCGGAGATCTCGGAGGATGAGTATTACGTCACGGTGGCCCACCCGATGGAAAAGGACCATTATATCTCCTTCCTCGCCGCCGTATCTGATCAGGGATTTCAGTTTGTGAAGCTCTATCCGGAGGGCGGCGCCGAGGCGCGGTTCAAGATCTGCCGCACGGCGAGGATTTACGCCTACTGCAACCGGCACGGCCTGTTCTGCGTCCGTCCCTGAGCGTTCGCCGTGGAAAGTCCGGATGCGCTTGAATTCGTTTCCGTTTTATGGTATAGTCAGAACAGAACGGCGCCGGCGTCGGCGCAAGGTACAAAAGGAGCGAATTCAAATGAACAAACGCATGGACAGAAGCCGCCTGAACGTCGGCGCATATATTCTGCAGCCCTACGCGAGAGGCGAGCGGCAGATCCGCGGGATCAAAGAATGCGGCGTCGATTTCATCGTCTGCATGGGGAACGACCGCGACGCGCTGGATCTTTTCGCGAAATACGGCGTGGGCGCGGTGGTCTCCGGCGTCGTTCCCGGCTGGTGGGGCGGCGACGGCGCGAACGCCGGGCAGATGGCTCAGCGCAATCCCTTGGAGAAGTACGCCGAGGCGGCGGAACAATTCACGGACCATCCCGCAATCTGGGGCATCGACGTGGGCGACGAGCCCTCCGCGCTGGATTTTCCCCATTACGGCAGGGTCGCGGCGGAGACGGAGCGGCTGTTCCCCAATCAGTTCGCGTACCTGAACCTGTACCCGAACTATGCCTCCGTCGCGCAGAACACGGCGCAGCAGACCGTGAACCAGCTGGGCACCACCACCTATGAGGAGCATATCCGGCAATACTGCGAATATGTGGGCCTTGACTATCTCTGCTATGATTTCTACATGTATTCCCTGACTGCCGACCGGAATTCCTTCCTCGGGGTCAACCGGGCTTATGAAAACCTGCGGGTGGTCGCGGACGCCTGCCGCGCCACGGGGCGCTCCATGTGGATCGTGCTGCAGGTCAACTCCAACCGTCCCGAGGAGTGGATCAGCGTCGACCGGCTCCGGTTCCAGGCGAACACCGCCCTCGCCTTCGGCGCCGAGGTGATTACCTGGGCCTGCTATACCGCCGGCTGGTGGCACAATCAGGTGCTGGACGACAAGGGCGAGAAGACCGAGCAGTACGACAAGCTGAAAACCGTCAACGCGGAGCTTCACGCCATCGGTCCGGAATATATGAAATACAGAACCGTTTCCACGCATTTCATCGGCTTCGACGGCAAATACGAGCCTGCCGGCGTCGGCGCGGAAGTGAAGGACGCGCTGAACACCGGCGTGTTCTTCGGCGTTCGCATGACGGACGGGGCGCCGCTTCTCGCCGGTCAGATGGCCGCCCGGGACGGCAGCGGCAAACAGGCGCTTTATCTGTGCAGTGCCGGCGACCCGTGGGGGGAGAACGGAACGGACTCGGCGGTGGAATTTTCGACAAACGGCGCCGACGTGCGCGTGATCACCCCGGACGGCGAGCTTGCGCCGGAAACGGCGGACGGAAAATTCCGGTTCCGTCTGCGCTCCGGCTGCGGCGCGCTGCTGGTCGCGGAATAAGACGAAAACGACGGCGGATATTCTTTTTTTACTCCCCGGCGCAACACTTCCCGTTCTTTCCGCGTCTTGTTTACGGAAAGAAAAACGAAGGGGGTTTCACGCGATGAAAAAAATCGTTTCCGTGATCTGTATGCTCGCGCTGCTGTTCTCCCTCTGCGCCTGCGGGAGCCGCGTCGGCTCCGGCGGGGAGACGACTGCCGGCCCGGCGGAGAACACGGTCGCCCTGCGCGTCGTCGAGGGCGCGGGCACGGATCAGCTGATTCTTGCGGGCAAGGGGAGCGGCGAGGTCTATACGGCAAACGTGAAGGAGCTGACGATCTCCGCGGACGGCAAAACGGCGGCGCCGGAACACCTTGAAAACGGGACGCTCCTTGCCTTTGAGCCGGATTTTACCGTGCTGGAGACCTGGCCGGCGCAGATCACCGGCGCGGCGGCAGAAATCGAAACCGCGGGAAAAGAGGACCACGGCGACCTGTGCGGGCTCTATCTTGAGGTGCTGGAAGACCTCTGGAAAGAAGACGGCGCCCTCAACGCGGATATCACTTATATCAGCGTCGATTTAAACGACGCGCCCGGCGGCCTCACCGACGGTGAAAAAGCCGCCGTCGCGTGGATCTTCGCGGGGCGGCACGGCGCGCAGGCGCTGCGGTACGGCTTCGAGGAGCTGGCGCAGAACGGCTACGTGGAGAAAAGCGAGCTCTATTGGAAGGACGGCGTGCTGCTGAGCATAAAGAAAACGGAAGACGGCAAAGACAGCGCGTCCCAGATCTCCTTCGACGCCGAAAAATGGCGCAGCGGCAACGGCGCGATCTTTTTCAACGGCTGCACCGCGAAGCGCGGCGACGGCGTACAATGGAAGCCCTATCAGCACGGCGAGTTCGCAATCGCGTGAGCCAGTCGAAGCATGATCCCCTCGGCATAGCGAAAAACGGAACTCTTTTGTTCCGGCAAGACGATATTGAAATATCCCGGCAGATATTCGGCAAGTACGAATATCTGCCGATTTAATATTGACGATAAACCCGTTTTCAGATAGAATAAAGAGAGAATCCGCACGGATACAACAGGAGTGGACCCGATGGCAAGACAAAGCATTTTCGATATGCCCGTTTCAAAGGTTTATCCCCTGCTGCTGGCAAAGGTCGAGCGAAAGGGAAGGACGAAAGACGAGCTGGACGAGGTGATCCGGTGGCTGACCGGGTACGAGATGGACAGTGTCGATCCGGCGACGCCATACGGCGCGTTTTTTGAGAACGCCCCGGCGATGAACCCCCGCGCCGGTCTGATCACAGGCAAGGTGTGCGGCGTGGACATGGCCTCGATCGAGGATCCGCTGATGCGAAAGATCCGGCAGCTCGACAAGCTGGTCGATGAGCTGGCGAAGGGCAGACCGATGGAGAAGATCCTGCGATGAATGAGACAAAAAGGTATGAATACGACGCGGTGATCCGCGTGGATCCCGACAGCGGCGGGGCGTACGCCGCGTTCCCGTGGGATATCCGGCGGGAATTCGGCAGGGGCCGCGTGCGGGTCCGGGCGGAATTCGACGGCGAACCTTACGACGGCAGCATCGTCAACATGGGTGTGAAAAACCCGGACGGCTCGGTGTGCTATGTGATCGGCGTGCTCAAATCGATCCGGAAAAAGCTGAACAAGGGCGACGGCGATCCGGTACACGTTGTGATCGAGGTAAAAGAATGAGCAACAGAGTGATTCGCCGGGCGCTGCGGTTTACCGGCTTCGTACAGGGCGTGGGCTTTCGCTGGCGCGCGGAAAAGGCAGCGAACGCGCTGGGGGCGACGGGATGGGTCCGGAACGATTCCGACGGCTCCGTTTCCATGGAGATCCAGGGAACGGAGGAACAGATCGACGGCGTGATCCTTGCGGTCGAGCGCGGGACTTACATTCAGATTGAGAATCTGTACAGCAAAACGATCCCCACGGTCGGGGACGAATCCTGCTTCACCGTGCGGGACGACGGATAATTGTCCGGCGGATTCCGGTCCGCGTCCGGCGGGCCTGCGAACCCGGTTTGACGGAGGCAAACGGTATGGTCGGCAAGTATAAGGTGATCACACTCTGCGGGAGCACACGCTTCCGAAAGGAGTTTGAGGAAGCGCAGAAACGGCTGACGCTGGCGGGAAACATCGTCATCAGCGTCGGTCTGTTCGGCCATTCCGGCGACGTCGAGGTCTGGGAAAATATGGACGAGGGAACGCTGACGAAGACGAAGGAAATGCTCGACGATATGCACAAGCGCAAGATCGACATGGCGGATGAGATTTTTGTCGTCAACGTCGGCGGTTATATCGGCGAGAGCACCCGCTCGGAGATCGAATATGCGGAGGAAACGGGAAAGCCGGTACAATACCTTGAAAAACGGTGACCTTACCGATGACGCTGCAAACACCGGCAGATGCGAAAAGTGAGGATCAATCTGCCGTTCCCGCCGCAGAGCCGCAAAAAAAGATTCCCTATCCGACGGAAGGGCATGTGGAACAGAAAAACGGAAACACAGATAAAAACAACGCTGAAGAATCAGAGCCCGTCCCGGCGGATTGCCCGTTTTGCGGCGGCAAGCTCGTTCTGCGCACCGCGAGAAAAGGCGCGCGGACAGGGAAACAGTTCTACGGCTGCTCGAATTATCCGAAATGCGGATATATTAGAAATGTTTGATAATTAAGGATATGATCGCATGAAAAATCAGTATATCGGCGATATCGGCGACTATGGAAAATACGGATTGCTTCGGTTTTTGCTGCGGCAAGGCATTAAAATCGGTGTAAACTGGTATCTGACCGGGAATGATGAATCTGAGGACGGAAAATTTACGGGGTATCTGAATTGCCGGAATGGTTGCGCAGATGCGCTCTATGACCGGGAGCTTTTTCTGAAGCTGCAGCCGTTCGGCTCGAAGGATAAGCAAGATAAGAAGATTCAGGATATCGAAAATGCGGATATCCTTCCCGGTGCAGCGTTTTTTGATGAAAAACTGTCCACAAGCCATAGCTCGCGCAACGAGCGAAGGGCGTCAAGAACGGAATGGCACGAGAGAGCCAAGAGCGAGTTACTTGCAAAGAACCCCGATCTGATCTTTGCCGATCCCGATAACGGAACGACCGATGAGAAAAAGGCGTATGCGAAAAACGGGGAGAAATATGCGACCGTCAAGGAATTGAAAGAGTATTACTGCGCAGGAAAGAACGTCGTCTACTATTGTCACAAGGCGAGAAGAAGCCCCGAACACTGGCAAAAAAAGATGCTTGAGATGAATTCTGCCTGTCACGACGCCCGGATAGCGGTGCTGACTTTTCACCGCGGGACAAACCGTTCTTATATTTTTTGCATTCATCCCGAAGAATACGACAGCTACAATAATCTGATCGACGAATTTCTTCAAACGCCGTGGGGAACGGTTCCCGCCGGCGGAAAGAAAATCCCCTTCAGCAGGGAAATGTAAAATAATCCGTGAACAGAAAAAGCAGCCGGACGGGCTGCTTTTCCTGTTTTCTGTATTCCATTGAGGGTTCAGGCGAATGATCCGGGCAAATTCTGATTTGTCGAGGTCTTCGACCACGACAAATCAAATGAATAATGAATAATGAATAATGAATTGAACCTGTATAATAAAAATGTACATTTGAAGTTCGT